>BQJH01000066.1 GCA_021604605.1 Hyphococcus sp. | reverse complement strand
CCTTTTATTACGACCGCATTTGAGCATCGTGGAAGCATTCCCACTGCTGGTTCGCCTCAGCGTTGATATGGCCGTAGGGGCTGGGCTCTATGTTGCGGGTCATACGGGCCTGTGGCTGGTAGCTGGCCGCCCCAAAGGCGTCGAGCAGGAAATACTGAATGCTCTGTCAGCGCTTCAGTCCAGGTTTCAAAAAAGTTGAATAGGCGCAACTGCAGCAGAAGGTTTTTAAATCCCTGTTCCTCCGGTAAGTATGAAGAAACAAAAATACTTATCAGGGACGAACAACATTATGGGCGAAGTTGCGCCATTTGATCCACAAAAGCTGGCTGCCGCCGCCTTTAAGCTTTTGACGGAAAATCCGATGTTTAAGGTCGGGGAAGCTGAAATTCGCGGCAATAGCTATCGGGTTTTTGAAAATGCCCCGCCGAATTTACCCGGGCTCTTTGCCTATGGAGCGGGCAATCATGGCGACAAAGAGTTTTTAATCTTTGAAGATGAACGGCTGACCTATGCGGAAACTTGGTCGCGGGCATGCCGATTGGCTCACGCCTTAAAAAAAGAACTTGGTGTTAAAAAAGGTGACCGCGTCGCCATCGCCATGCGCAATTTCCCTGAATGGTGCATCAGCTATATGGCGGTGATTTCCCTTGGCGCGATTGTTGTGCCGCTCAATGCCTGGTGGAAAGCTGATGAGTTAAAATTTGGACTGGAAGACTCCGGCGCCAAAATTGTGATTGTTGACAAGCGCCGCCTTGAATATCTGGCGCCCATAAAAAATGAGATGAGCTTAACGCTTATCATTGCGCGTGAAGATGGGGATGGCGCCGATTACAAATATGAAGATTTGTTAGCCGGCTCTGATGAGGCGACGCCCCCAGCCGTTGATATTCATCCCGATGAAGATTTCTGCATCGTCTACACATCCGGTTCAACGGGAAACCCTAAAGGGGTCGTGCTGACCCATCGCGGCGCCATTTCAACATTGATGTCTTGGGCCTTTGCGGCTTCCGTCATAAAAGAGCTGCGCGGCGGCGTCAGTATGTTCGGTGATGACCCGGGCATTCTTCTTGCCGTGCCGCTATTCCACGTGACCGGTTCGCATTCAATTTTTATGCTGTCATTTCTGGTCGGGCGGCGCATGGCGATGATTTACCGCTGGGATGCGCAAGAAGCGATTGACCTCATCAATAAAGAAAAACTGACGAACTTCGTTGGCGTGCCAAGTCAAAGCTACGAGATGATGGAGAAGGCTGGCAAAGACGGTATGCCAAGCTTGATCGATATCGGATCAGGCGGCGCTAAACGCCCTGCTGAGCATGTCAGAAAGCTTGCGAAGAATTTCAAACAGGCAAACCCCTCTTCGGGTTATGGACTGTCTGAAACCAACGCGCTGGGCTGCGTGATTTCACAAGGTGATTATCAACAGCGCCCGGATTCAACCGGACGGCCGGTTCCGCCGCTGACTGACATCAAGATCGTCAAAGACGGGGAAGAAGTCGCGCGTGGCGACGTGGGCGAGGTCTGGATCAGATCCCCCGGAAACTTTCGCGGCTATCACAACCTTCCCGAAGAAACAGCAAAAGCGTTGACACCGGATGGTTGGTTTAAAACTGGCGATCTGGGCAAGATGGACGATGAAGATTTTCTCTATATCGTCGACCGCATAAAAGAGCTGATTATTCGCGGCGGTGAAAACATTTCCTGCCTTGAGGTGGAAAACCGCGTCTACCAGCATGACAAGATTGCAGAGGCGGCCGTTTTTTCTGTCCCGGACGAAAAACTGGGTGAGCGGGTCGGCCTTGTTTACTATCCAAAAGAAGGGGAGATGCTTGATGCAAGTGAACTGCGTGAATTTATTGCAGCAGAACTTGCAGCCTATAAGGTGCCCGAACGCATATGGTTGTCACCCGCGCCGTTACCGCGTTTGGGGACGGCTAAATACGACAAGCTGACGATTAAAAGAATTGCGTTGCAGCATCCGCCTGCGCTGGCAATTTAGTGAAGGAGCCTAACGTTGAGCGACCTTGAAACTTTCCGCAAAGAAACCAGAGCCTGGCTAGAAGAAAACTGTCCGAAGGAAATGCGCGACGGCGCCGGCGGTGAAGAAAATATCTGCTGGGGCGGAACCGAGTGGACGTTTCAATCAGAAGCGCAAAAAATCTGGTTGAACCGGATGGCCGAGAAAGGCTGGACGGTGCCCCATTGGCCAAAGGAATATGGCGGCGGCGGTTTATCCAAAGAAGAAGTCAAAATTCTAAAAGGCGAAATGCGCGATATGAAAGCGCGTTCTCCGCTGGAGAGTTTTGGCATCTGGATGCTTGGGCCCGCTTTGTTGAAATACGGAACCCACGAACAAAAGCTGCATTTTCTGCCGCCGATTACACGCGGTGAAATCAGGTGGTGTCAGGGATATTCAGAACCGAACGCCGGGTCTGATCTCGCGTCGCTGCAATGTAAGTGTGAAGATAAGGGTGATCATTGGTTGGTCAATGGTCAAAAAATCTGGACGTCTTACGCCGATGAATCCGACTGGATTTTTGTTCTGGTGAGAACCGACCCACAAGCGACCAAACATAATGGCATCAGTTTCATCTTGGTTGACATGCGCGCAGAGGGCGTTTCCACCAAACCGATCAAACTGATTTCGGGCAAGTCACCGTTCTGTGAAACATTTTTCGATGATGTCGTCGTTCCTAAAGAACATGCGCCGGGTGTGAACGCCGTCGTCGGTGATCTTAATCGCGGTTGGGATGTTGCAAAATATTTGCTGACCCATGAGCGCGAAATGATTTCAGCTGGCGGTGGCGGCCTTCTCGGCGGGCGCGGCTTGGGAGAAGTTGCCGCAAATGAAATCGGCCTTGAAGACGGTAAACTTAGCGACCCGATGTTGCGGGCGAAAATTGCTCAGGCCGAGATTGATGGCTGGTCTTTTTTGCTGACCCTTGAGCGGATGAAAGATGAAGCCAAAGCCGGGCAGGGCGTTGGCGCAAACTCATCCATGCTGAAGTATTATGGCACCGAGTTTAACAAGCGACGCTTTGAATTGATGATGGATTCCGGCGGTTCCGAAGCGCTTGAGTGGGAAGGCGAACGCACAAAAGAGGGCAAGCTTGCACGCGGATGGTTGAGGACGAAAGCCAACTCAATTGAGGGCGGCACGTCCGAAGTGCAGCTCAACATTATTGCAAAACGCATTCTCGATTTGCCTGGGGTGTAATGTAAATTTGCACATGAGAGCTTTTATTATCGTCTCTGCTATGTTCCTGATTATCGCCATTTTCATAACGATGACGACGACAGACAAAGAGATTATCCAAGAAACATGGGCAACCTTAGCAGTTACGATAATAGCCCTCGCTGCATGGTCGTTCATAGGAAAAAAGAAAGAATAGAGAAGGTAAAATGGCTTTAGTCCTAACCGAAGAACAGGAAATGTTACGCGATTCAGCGCGCGGTTTTCTCGACGAGAAAGCGCCGGTTAGTGCGTTACGAAAATTGCGCGACACGAATGATGAAAACGGCTTCTCGCGTGATCTCTGGAAAGAGATGGCCGAGATGGGTTGGGCCGGCATTCTTGTTGATGAGGAACATGGCGGCGCTGATTTTGGTTTCGTTGGCGCCGGCGTGATTGCCGAAGAAATGGGCCGCACTTTAACCGCCTCTCCGTTTCTTTCGACCTCCATTCTTGCGGCGACGGCTTTGACAAAAATTGGCGCTGACGCACAAAAGCAGGAGCATTTGCCCAAGATTGCTGCGGGCGCCTCGCTCTTTGCGCTGGCGGTGGACGAAGGCCGCAAACATGGCCCGTCCAAAGTCGCGATGAGCGCGGAAAAATCCGGCAATGGGTTTAAGCTTTCCGGCGACAAAACGTTTGTTGCAGACGGCCATGTGGCCGATCACATTATTGTCGCCGCCCGAACAGCGGGCGCGGCTGGCGAAAAAGCAGGGCTGACTCTTTTTCTCGTCGATGCAAAAGCAAAGGGCGTCAGCGCAGAACGCACCATCATGGTCGACAGCCGCAACGCCGCGCGCTTGAAGTTCGATAATGTCGAAGCCACCGGTGATGATATTCTGGGTGAAGTAGACGGCGGATATGAGGCGCTTGAAGGCGTGTTAAATGCCGGACGTGCAGGCCTCGCCGCGGAGATGTCAGGCTCAGCGCAACAGGCCTTTACCATGACGATCGATTATCTGAAGGAGCGCAAACAATTCGGCTCCGAGATCGGGTCGTTTCAGGCGCTGCAACATCGCGCCGCGCATCTTTATTCAGAGATTGAACTGATGAAATCGGCCGTCCTGAAATCATTGCAGGATTTGGATGCTCATTACGGCATGGCGGGCATCATCTGTTCTCTCGCCAAAGCCAAAGCGGGCGAGGTCGCTAAACTTGCCAGTCAGGAAGCCGTGCAGATGCATGGCGGCATCGGCATGACCGATGAATATGATATCGGCTTTTATATGAAACGTATTCGCGTTGCGCAGGAGATGTTCGGCGACAGCGCTTTCCATGCAGACCGGCTTGCGCAGATGCGAGGCTATTAATGAACATTCGCTCCGCGACCGAGGCGGACTATGATGCGATTGCAGAGGTTCATACCGAAAGCTGGCGCGACTCTTATAAAGGCATTTTGCCTGATGACTATTTAAGCGAGCAAGCGGCGGTTGATTTGCGGGCGCGTTGGGATGACGTGGACATTACGCCGGAAGACTGCGTTTTGGTTGCTGAGGAAGATGGAAAAATTACAGGTTTTATTGTGGTCTGGGGGCGTCCATCGCCATTCATCGATAATCTTCATGTCCGCCCCAGTATCAGATCGGGCGGCGTCGGCGCAAAGCTGATGTGCGCGGCGGCCGCCAAGCTACAATCAGATGGTCAAACGACGGCTTATTTGTGGGTTATGGCGGATAATCCACGCGCCCGAGCGTTTTATGAACGCCTTGGCGGTGTGGTGACGGGCGAAGAAGAAAAAGATATCTTTGGCAATAAAGCGCTGAATTACAAAATCGAGTGGCCGGACATCTCGGTTATTTCCCAACATTAGGAGTTGAAAAAATGCAAACCGCAAACCCTGAATCCATCGCTGACTTTGTCGGCAAAGAAACCGGCGTCTCTGATTGGGTTGTCATTGACCAGGATCGAATTAATAAATTCGCTGACGTGACGGAAGATCACCAGTTCATCCATGTTGATGAAGAAGCAGCTAAAATGACACCCTTCGGCGGGACCGTCGCTCACGGCTTTCTAAGTCTTTCAATGTTGTCGAAGCTTGCCGCAGGCAATGTCGTCGTGATGGAAAACGTCAAGATGGGTGTGAACTATGGCTTTGAAAAAGTCCGTTTCATCAATCCCGTTAAGTCCGGCAAGCGCATTCGTGGTCATTTCACTTTAATGTCCGCAGACCAGAAAATGCCTGGGCAATGGGCGTTTAAATATGCGGTCAAAGTTGAGATTGAAGGCGAAGAGAAGCCTGCTCTCATGGCCGAGTGGCTTTCAATGCAGTTTGTGTAAGGAATAATAATGTCTATTGATTTTAACGGTAAGGTCGCCATTGTCACCGGCGCTGGTAATGGGTTGGGCAAGTCACACGCCATCGCATTGGCCGCGCGCGGATGTAAGGTCGTCGTCAATGATCTGGGTGGCGCGCGCGACGGAACCGGTGGGTCGATCTCAGCCGCGCAGGAAGTCGTCAATCATATTAACGCCTCCGGCGGGGAGGCGATTGCTGATGGCGCGAACGTGACGGATGAAGCACAGGTCGCCGCCATGGTTGCCGCCGCTATGGAGCAGTGGGGGCGGGTCGACATTCTCGTCAACAACGCCGGTATCTTGCGCGACAAGACTTTTCACAAAATGTCGATAGCAGATTTTCGCGCCGTGATAGACGTTCACCTTGTGGGGTCGGCGATTTGCACTCATGCCGTCTGGCCAATTATGCGTGAACAAAAGTTTGGCCGCGTGGTTTGTACGTCGTCGCCTTCCGGGCTGCATGGTATTTTTGGGCAAGCGAATTATGGCGCCGCGAAAGCGGGCATGATCGGTTTCATGAATGCGCTTCACCTCGAGGGGGCGAAATATAATATCAAAGTTAATCTTCTCTCGCCGTCTGCGAAGACACGGATGACGGAAGACATAGGCATCCCTGAGCCCTTCCTGAACCAGATGACGCCGGAAGCCATCACGGCGGCGATGCTGTTTCTCGTTAGTGATGATGCGCCGAGTAAAGCGATTGTGAGCTGTGCCGCTGGCGGTTATGCGCGGGGCTATATTGTCGAAACAGACGGCGTTTATTTCCCACCGGATGACCAGACGCCGGAAAATATTGCTGCAAAGTGGGATGAGATTTCGTCAACCGATAACATTCATTATTATGATGATAGCGCCGGGCCGAACATGAATTTTTTGGGCAAGGCTCAAGCGCATAGTTCTGAAAAATAAAGGAATCCCTTGATGCGTATTGCAACAATCCTGGTTTTATTGTTTGCCATTTCTTGCGCGCCGGCGGAGGAAAAAACATCGTCTTCTTTTCCGATTTCGCCGGAACAAGACGCTATCCTTCTGGTTGTTGATGAGTTCTTCTTAGCGCTTGGATCCGCAGATATTGATGCGTTTAAGGCTTTGCATTCTGCCAAGGCGACAAATGTTGTTGTGTTGCCGGAAGGTGATGAAGCGGTGCGTTACAGAACAATTGATGAAGCTATTGAGGGCATGCGCGCTGGCCCTTTCCCAAAAATTCGTGAGCGATACTGGGATCCGGTTGTATTAGAGCGCAATGGCCTTGCCGTTGTGTGGACGCCTTATTCGATTGATATTGATGGTGCTCGTAGCCATTGCGGCGTTGATGTTTTTAACATGACTAAGCATGGTCCTGATTGGAAGATCGACAGCGTGAGTTTCACAGTCGAGCCATCTGCCTGTGAAGAGTTTAAGCCTGGTGAGAATTCTGCCATCCGTCCAGATTTTAGCGCCTTGGGCGCAGAGGAGTAAGAAAATGAGAGAAGCTGCCATCGTTTCGACTGCCCGCACGCCAATCGGCAAAGCCTATCGCGGCGCGTTTAACGCAACTACGGCACCGGCGCTTGGCGCCCATGCGATCAAACATGCAGCAGATCGCGCCAAAGTTAACTTCGATGAAATTGAAGATGTGGTCATGGGCTGCGCTCTGCAGCAGGGCACAGCCTTTCAGAATGTCGCGCGCCAGTCCGCGTTGCGTGCGGGCTTTCCTATTGGTGTTTCCGGCATGAGCGTCGATCGCCAATGCGCGTCAGGCATGATGGCGATCGCGACCGCCGCTAAACAGGTGATCGTGGACAACATGACCGTTGCTGTTGGCGGCGGCGTTGAATCGATTTCCACCAACCAGACCAATGATATGTTTGTGCGGCCTGACCCATGGTTGCTCGCGAACATGCCCGCGACTTACATGCAGATGATTGAAACGGCGGAGGTTGTCGCCGACCGCTACAAGATTTCCCGCGATGCGCAGGATGAATATGCGCTGCAATCTCAACAACGCACACATGCAGCCCAGCAAGCCGGCAAGTTTGATGACGAGATTGTGCCGCTTGATTCGGTCATGAAGTTTAAAAACAAAGAGACCGGCGACGTATCCGATGTCGAAACCAAGCTGGAAAAAGATGAGGGCAACAGACCGGAGACAACCCTTGAGGGCTTGAAAGGCTTGAAGCCGGTGTTTCAAGGCGGTCAGCAAATAACGTCCGGCGATAACATCACGGCGGGCAACGCCTCGCAGCTTTCTGACGGCGCCTCTGCTGCGGTGGTCATGGAAGCCAAGGAAGCAGAAAAGCGCGGGCTTTCACCTCTTGGGATTTATCGCGGCATGGCTGTCGCCGGCACGCACCCGGACGAGATGGGCATCGGCCCGGTTTATGCCGTGCCCAGATTGTTGGAAAAAACCGGCAAGAAGATGGAAGACATCGGCTTGTGGGAATTGAACGAAGCCTTTGCGGTTCAGGTTCTTTACTGCCGCGATAAGCTTGGCATTCCGGATGAATTGCTCAACGTCAATGGCGGCGCTATTTCAATTGGTCATCCTTACGGCATGTCCGGTGCGCGCATGGTTGGGCATGCGCTGATCGAAGGCAAACGCCGCGGCGCTAAGTTTGTCGTCTGCACCATGTGCGTTGGAGGCGGTATGGGCGCGGCCGGGCTGTTTGAGGTGGTGTGATGCCGTGGTTTAGGTGTGTTGTGCTTGGAGAGAATTTCACCCTGATTGTTGACGGCGAAGCAAGGGATTTTGGCTTTTACACGACGCGGTGGGTAGAGGCGGGCAATGCTGACTCTGCTGAAATGAAGGCGCTAGCAATTCTTAAGTCAGATGAACTTCTTGCTGAGCTGCCTAAGGAACATAGAAGCCCAGAAGCAAAGGTTTATTTCCAAGAAATTGAAGAGTTGTCCGAAAAACCGCAGCAAGCGCCTGGTGCTGGATTTACGTGGTTTGAAATGGAAGAGGTTAGAGAGAGCGGCCAACATGATGAGGCTCGCTCAATTGAGTTAGGGGCGAATGATTGAGCATAGACAATGCAGCTATCTATGCCCTCATCGATGAAGTGCCAAAGGGCGAAGTCGCCAGCTATGGTATGATCGCCAGCCTGTTGTCAGGTGTTGGGCCGCGGCAGGTGGCGCGCGCCATGCGTTTCGCGCCGAAGGGTTTGCCATGGTTTCGCATCATCACGTCGTCGGGCGCTTTGGCGGATCATGCAGGTGCAGAGAAGCAGCGCCGGCGGCTCAAACGCGAAGGGGTCACGTTTCGCAGAAACGGATCGGTTGATTGGGCGGCGCATAGCTGGCGCGGGCCCTCCCCGGTCTGGATTGCGAAAACCGGCGCCGACCCAACAGATATTATGGAAATCGTTTCCGGCTGGAAACGTTGATTTTTGCGGGTTTCGCAAGCGTTATGCATTAAGTTTTGGTTAAGCGACTGCCCACAAAAACGACACAATATAAATTATGCTATATCGCTATTCATGTTCTCAAGGAGTGTTCCCATGAAACGGTTTTCACCTGCTGCAATAGTTTTTACACTGCTGGCTGTCGTACTGACATTTACCGGTACCGCTAATGCGGCGTCGAAAGAAAAAATTGATCGGCGGGTCAATGAAGCTTTGACCGAGTTTCGCTCTGAAATAGGCGGTGCTGATGCCGTTCTCGCCAAAGCGAAAGGGGTTCTCGTCTTCCCCCTTATTCGCAAAGCCGGTATCGGCATTGGCGGGGAGTATGGCGAGGGCGCTCTGCGGATCGGGGGTGAGACTGTTTCCTACTATTCAACCGCTGCTGCGTCAGTCGGTTTTCAACTTGGCGCTCAGTCTCGCCGGCAAATCATTGTGTTTCTTGATCAGGGCGCCCTTGATAAGTTTCGCCTGAGTGATGGTTGGGAAATTGGCGTTGACGCCTCTGTTGCGGTGATCACAGTTGGCGCTGGCGGGGCAATAGATACGACACAACTCAATCAGCCAATTGTCGCGTTTGTTTTCGACAATAAGGGGTTGATGTATAATTTGTCTCTTGAAGGTTCAAAGATCAGTGAAATCCACGACGACTAAAGCGTTAGGCTGACACCATATCGATAGCAGCAAGCTGTGCTCGTTTTTGCCCTTCAGGCAGAAACGAGCCGGTGAAACTGTTTTTGGCCAATGTACGGATGTGGCTTTCATCAAGATCTAAAGCATCAATCACAGCCTCAAAATTATCCATCATATAGCCGCCAAAATATGATGGATCGTCTGAGTTCACCGTTGCACAAAGCCCAAGGTCGAGCATCTTCTTTAGTGGATGTTGGCGCATGTCCTTAACAACCCCGAGTTTTAGGTTTGAAAGCGGGCAAACGGTTAAAGTCATATTTGCGCCAACAAGCCGCTGTACGAGCTTTTCATCTTCCAGCGCGCGGTTGCCATGATCGAGGCGGTCAATTTTCAACAGCTCCAGCGCCTCATAAACATAGTCCGGCGGGCCTTCTTCTCCGGCATGGGCCACAAGTTTTAGCCCCTGTTCACGGGCGGCTTTGAAGACATTTTCGAACTTTGACGGCGGGTGTCCAACCTCAGAAGAATCCAGTCCAACCGCCTCGATATGATCAAGCCACGGTTCGGCTTCTTTGAGTGTTTCAAAAGCGGCGCCTTCCGGCAGGTGCCGCAAAAAACACATGATCAGCTTTGTCGTCATGCCGAATTGCACCTTCGCCATGGAGAGGGCTGTGATGATCCCGCTGATAGCAATGTTGAACGGTACGCCGCGTTCAGTATGACCTTGCGGGTCAAAAAATATTTCAGCATGACGGACATTGTCTGCGCGTGACCGATTAAGATACGCCATGGTCAAGTCAAAGAAATCTTCTTCAGTTTGAAGGACGCTCATCCCCTGATAATAAATATCGAGGAAGTCCTGCAAGTTTGAGAACTGATAAGCGTTTCTGATTTCTTCGACTGACTTAAACGGAATATCGACATTGTTGCGCTTGGCGAGATTGAACAACATCTCAGGCTCAAGTGAGCCTTCAATATGGAGGTGCAGTTCCGCTTTTGGTAGCTGGCGCGCAAAGGCGAGCAAATCAGTTGTCAAAATTTACGCGCCTTATTTCGAGTTAAAAGCCTACCGTAATAATGGTTGGGGCTTCCAATAAGTCAATGAACGCCATAGCCATTCGAATGGTCCGAAGCGGAAGATGGCAAGCCAGACCGGCGACCATATTAACATCGCCGCCCAGACAATGAGCACCGTATTGGCCATCTCCGGGAAGCTCACAGTGGCGATTTTACCCAATCCTGGCGGGCCAAGGTAAAGGACCATGCCAATGATCGACGCCATCAGATAATTCGTCAGCGCCATGCGCCCGGCCGCGGCAAAGGGGTAACGTAAAATACCGAGCAGTGGAATTTTACAGATCGCCATGATCAGTGACGCATATCCGAATGCATGAAACAGGCTGCCCCAATATTGCGACATCTGTGCGGGCCCCAGGGACCACATCTCAAAGTCGTGTCGCAGGAATTCATTGGCGGTGAAGTATGATGATGCCAAGCCAATGGCGAGTGTAATGATGCCGGCAATCAGATACCGCATGAATGACCAGCCAAGGGTGAAAAACCCAAGCTTATAGAACGCCATACCGAACATCATCACGCCGATATTGCGTGGCCCGAGAAAGATCGTCTGCATTATTTGGAACATCGCAGCGTTCGGGGCGGTTTCTGGCAGACGTTCGAAAAACCCGCCGCGATAGGCCTCCACTTGCGCCAGCACTTCTTCATCTGGCGGCGCCCACATTTTTGTCACCATGGCGTCGCGTTGTTCAGGCGTCATGGCGTCTGCGAAAATAAACTGGGAGACCATCAAAAGAGAAGTCAAAATCAACAGGACTGAGCCGACGATCATTAATGTGCGTGGGCGCCAACGTCTGGCCAAGACGACGAGTAATCCGGCTATAGCGTAAGGCGTTAAAATATCGCCAAACCAAATAAAGAATGCGTGGATCAGCCCAAAGACTAATAGCCAGAACATACGGCGGTAATGAATGCCGAATTTTGGAGACGGTTTTTCTTCTCCGACCATCAACATAATGCCGGCGCCAAAGAGCGCCGAGAAAATTGTTATGAACTTGAACTGGAAGAACATGGACATGATCGCCCATAATTCGCGCCCTTGTTCGTCAAAATGTTCGATATTCAAGGTTGGGTTGGAAAACATGGCAATAGATTGGCCCATGGCCAAAATATTGACGGCAAAAATACCGAGAATGGCGACGCCCCGTAAGACATCAAGGCTTTCAAAGCGATCCTGACGTGGTCCTGCCAACATGGTTCCCTCCCGCGGAATTAGGGGAGTAGGTTAGCGGAAGAGAACGCGTTCTTTAAGCCCTAAACCGTTAACGCCGGAAAATTTCGCCGCGCCTTTCGATCGTTTAATCGTAAAAGCGGCCTTCTCAAACGCGTTGTATTCTGGCTTTTCGACTGTATCGACGGCGATAAAGCGCGCTTTTGCTTTCTTATGGGTGACTTCAAGGTCGATATAGCCGTGATCTTCTCCCGATAGATACCGAACATCTTTATTGTCCTGTGTTGTCAGGAGCGCATATTCAGCGCCTTTGCCGCCTAGAAAAGATTTTCTGTATGGGGAGGGAGACGTGACGGAGTGCGTGCCGAGTTCGACACCGACGTGGTTGTCTTGCTTGTCGACAAGGTCGTTTGCCCACCATGTGTGCGTGTCACCGGTGACAACGA
>BQJH01000065.1 GCA_021604605.1 Hyphococcus sp. | reverse complement strand
TGATGGAAGGGATCAGTCAGGAAGCGATTTCTCTGGCTGGGCATTTAAAGCTCAACAAGCTGATCGTCCTTTTTGATGATAATGACATTTCGATTGATGGTCCTGTGTCTCTTTCGGACTCAACCAACCAGCTCGATCGTTTTCAGGCTTCAGGCTGGGCGGTTAAGCGGGTCGATGGCCATGACTTTGAAGCGATTGAGGCGGCGATTGCCGCTGCGCGCCAGTCAGACCGGCCAAGCCTGATTGCGTGTAAAACGGTTATTGGGCGCGGGGCGCCGACAAAAGCTGGTAAATCAAGCGCTCACGGTGCGCCATTGGGGGCGGACGAAATTGCTGGCGCTCGTGAGGCATTGGGCTGGGCGCATGCGCCCTTTGAGATTCCAGAAGATATTTTGAATGCTTGGCGTGACGCCGGTTTGCGCGGGCGCGATGCTCGAAAAGAATGGGAAGCTAATTTTGCCAAGCACGGGCAATGTGAAGAGATGCGCACGGCTCTTTCCGGCGATTATGCCAAAGTGCTGGCTCCGGCCATCCGGGATTACAAGCAAACCCTGATATCGGAACCGAAAAAAGTGGCCACGCGCAAAGCATCAGAAATGGCGCTTGGCGTTGTGAATGAGGTTATCGGGGAAACCATTGGCGGCTCAGCCGATTTAACTGGATCGAATAATACCAAAACCAAATCGCTCGGTGTTCTTGATGCGGACAATTACGCCGGTCGTTATCTTTACTACGGCATTCGTGAGCACGCGATGGCGGCGGCGATGAACGGCATGGCGTTGCATGGTGGTGTCGTGCCTTATGGCGGCACCTTCATGGTGTTTACGGATTATTGCCGCCCGTCGATCCGCCTTGCGGCGTTAATGGGGTTGCGGGTTGCTTATGTGATGACCCATGACTCTATTGGCTTGGGTGAGGACGGGCCGACCCATCAACCAGTTGAGCATCTGGCGGCGTTGCGGGCCATCCCAAATCTCAATGTTTTTCGCCCATGTGACGCCGTAGAAACAGCAGAATGCTGGGAGTTGTCCCTGATCAATATTGCAACGCCATCTGTTCTTGCATTAACGCGGCAAGGCCTTGAGCCAGCGCGACTGACACAAGAAGATGAAAATCTCTGCGCCCGTGGCGCATATGTTATTGCAGGCGGTGACGACTATGACGCGACACTGATCGCCAGTGGATCTGAAGTAGAGCTTGCGATCGCAGCGCGTGCTGCTCTGAAAAAAGATGGTATTGAGGCGCGCGTAGTTTCAGCGCCGTGCTTTGAGCTTTTTGCCATGCAGTCAGAAGACTATCGCCGCGAAGTATTGGGTGACAAACCGCGCGTAGGCGTAGAGGCGGCAATTCGACAGAGCTGGGACTTATTCTTGCGCCCGGAAGACAGCTTTATTGGCATGACAGGTTTTGGCGCATCGGCGCCGGCAGGTGACTTATATCAACATTTTGGCATCACGGCCCCGGCAATTGCCGGTGAGGTCCGCAGACTGATCGGTTAGGAGAAATTTCATGGCGTTAAAAATTGCAATCAACGGGTTTGGCCGCATTGGGCGGTTGGCATTGCGTTCAATCGTGGAGACAGGTCGCAAAGGTGTCGACGTTGTCGCCATCAACGATCTGGGTCCGGTCGATACGAATGCGCATCTGTTGCAGTATGATTCAGTGCACGGTCGTTTCCCACATCAAGTGACAGTTGCAAATGACACAATGAATGTCAGCAGTGGGCCGATAAAAGTTCTTGCTGAGCGCGACCCAACAAAGCTGCCATGGGCTGAGATGGATATCGATATTGTTTATGAGTGCACGGGTATTTTTGCTGCACGCGAAAAGGCGGCGATGCACCTGGAAGCGGGCGCCAAGCGCGTTCTCGTTTCTGCACCGGCCACGGGCGCCGACAAGACGATTGTTTATGGCGTTAATCACGGCAGCCTGACGAAAGACGACGTGGTTGTTTCCAATGCTTCATGCACAACCAACTGCCTGGCGCCTGTTGCAAAGGTTTTGCATGACACGGTTGGTATTGAGCGTGGTTACATGACAACCATTCACTCTTATACCGGTGATCAGCCAACCCTCGATACGATGCATAAAGACCTTTATCGCGCGCGCGGCGCAGCGGCGAACATGATCCCAACCTCTACTGGCGCCGCTAAAGCGGTTGGCCTTGTCTTGCCAGCGCTGAACGGCAAGCTTGATGGATCATCTATTCGTGTCCCAACGGCGAATGTTTCGGTTATTGATCTTGTCTTCACGCCCTCGCGCGACACGACAGTCGAAGAGATCAATGGCGCCATGCGAGAAGCGTCTATGGGTGCTTTGCGCGGTGTCTTAGGGATAACGGATAAGCCTTTGGTGTCCTCGGATTTTAACCATGATCCGCATTCATCCACTTTTGCGACGCCGCAGACCCAAATTCTTGAAGGTAAACTTGTGCGGGTCCTGTCTTGGTATGATAATGAATGGGGCTTCTCGACTCGTATGACAGACACGGCTCTTGAAATGGCGAAGCACATTTGAGAGGGCTCTCGTGACACTTTATAAAACGCTTGATGATCTCGATCTCGCTGGCAAGCGTGTGCTCGTGCGTGTTGATTTTAATGTGCCGATGAAAGATGGCGAAGTAACCGATGCTACGCGCATCAATCGTGCTTTGCCGACAATCCAGGAGTTGTCGAAAAAAGGCGCCAAGGTTCTTCTCTTGTCACATTATGGACGGCCTAATGGATCGCCTGACCCGGAGATGTCGCTGGAACCTGTTGCAGAAGCGTTAGGCGAACGTCTCGGCGGTCCGGTTGAGTTCGTTCACGATTGCATTGGCGATGCAGTTAAAAAAGTGACGAAGAAGATGATGGAAAGCGATGTAGCTCTGTTAGAGAACACGCGGTTCCATCCCGGTGAGAAGGCAAATGACGAGGCTTTTGCAAAAGCACTGGCTGAAAATGGCGACATCTATGTGAATGACGCTTTTTCCGCCGCGCACCGCGCGCATGCTTCAACGGAAGCAATCGCACATTTGCTGCCTTCTGCGGCGGGGCGTGCGCTGGAACGCGAGCTTGATTATTTGAAGGCAGCCTTGTCTGCACCAGTTCGGCCGATGATGGCGGTTGTTGGGGGCGCAAAAGTTTCCACGAAGATTGAATTGCTGCTCAACCTTGTCAAAAACGCCAACATTCTCGTTGTCGCTGGCGGTATGGCGAACACATTTTTGTTCTCTAAAGGTTATTCAGTTGGGAAGTCGCTTTGTGAACCTGATCTGGCAGACACTGCAAAAGAAATCATGGCCCAGGCTGAGCAGTCATCTTGTGAGCTGGTTTTGCCGGTTGATGTTGTGGTTGCAAAAGAACTGGTAGAGCGCGCTGACCGGGAAGTCCGATCTATTGATGGGGTTGAAGGCGATGAAATGATCCTCGATCTCGGTCCCAAAACTACCGATTTGATCGCCGATAAAATTGAAGCGGCGAAAACACTCGTCTGGAATGGGCCATTAGGCGCCTTCGAGACAGCGCCGTTTGATACAGCAACGATTGAGGCAGCGCGGTTTGCAGCCAAGATGGTTAAAGAAAATGAGCTTGTCGCCGTTGCTGGCGGCGGTGATACAGTCGCTGCTTTGGCCCATGCTGGCGTTGTAAAAGATTTTACATATGTCTCGACTGCGGGCGGGGCGTTTCTGGAATGGTTAGAGGGTAAAACATTACCTGGCGTTGCAGCGCTTGAAGGCTAGTTGCTGCAAGGCATCCAATAATTTTATCGACATGCGGGAGGTATCGATGACGCAATCGAAAATGGCTGAACAAGCTGCAAATAAGGATGGTTTTATCGCCGCCCTCGATCAATCTGGCGGCTCGACGCCAAAGGCGTTGAAGCTCTACGGGGTTGATGAAAGCGCATGGTCAACAGACGAGGAAATGTTCGGATTGATCCATGAGATGCGCGCGCGGATCATTAAGTCGCCTGCTTTTACGGGTGAGAAAGTTATGGGCGCCATTCTTTTTGAGCGCACCATGGATGGTGAGATCGACGGCACGCCAACGGCGCAATATTTATGGGAAAATCGCGGCGTTGTACCTTTCCTTAAAGTCGATAAAGGTCTGGCGGAAGCAAAAGACGGCGTAAAGTTGATGAACCCTATGCCGGACCTTGACGCGCTTCTTGAGCGCGCCGTTTCAAAGGGCGTATTTGGCACAAAGATGCGTTCGGTCATTGATGCTGCTAACCCGCAAGGTATTGCTGCCAATGTCGCTCAGCAATTTGAAGTCGGAAAGCAAATTCTCGGTCACGGCCTTGTTCCTATCATTGAGCCGGAAGTGACGATCACGATTGAAGACAAAGCTGAGGCGGAAGACATTCTGCTCGCTGAAATCACCAAGCAGTTAGATAGTCTTCCCGCTGGCAAGCAGATCATGCTGAAGCTGTCACTGCCTGAGAAAGCAAACCAGTATAAGTCGCTTATTGATGATCCTCGTGTCATGCGTGTGGTTGCGCTGTCCGGAGGCTATTCTCGGGAAGACGCGAACAACAAACTTGCAAAAAATACGGGCATGATTGCGAGTTTCTCGCGGGCGCTTACGGAGGGTTTGTCTGCAGGGCAAAGCGATGAGGCATTCAATACGATGCTGGCTGCGACAATCGACAGTATCTTTGAGGCGTCTCGGGCCGGATAGGTGAAGCAAGCCTGACGTTCCTCAATACGGACAAAATATTCGCTCGGTTGAAAGGCCGGGCGATTTTTTTTGTGCGCCGGGCTTGTAATGAATGGCGTCGAGACTGATATTGGAAATAGGTAAACTGATGAGTGTAACGCTATCTCGTAACAGATAGCGCCCAAGTTTGAGGATGCGCGCCATGCCGGAGCAAGTAATAGACTTTGAGGCTGTGCCGCCAGAAGATATTGAGTGGGTTGATGGCTTTGCCACCCCCCCATCGATACCAATTCGTCCTCTTCATGCGTTGCTCTCTGTCATCAAGCTTGTTGGCAACAAGGAAGACACGCGCCAGGTGTTTGAGATTGTGCAATCTCTGTCAGGTCGATCCGGCAACCGGATGTTCAAGCGCTTTGTCGCGAGCCCTTATGGGCGGCGTGTTGTCACCGAGCCGGTCAGGCTTGAAGATATTTTAAGCGACCGGGAAAAATTGCGCGCACTGCCAGTAGGAAGCGTCGGGCGTGCATACCTCGATTTTATGGAAGGCGAGAATCTAACGCCGGAAGGGCTAATCGATGCAGCCGAAGAAGCGGGCATCGATTTTCGCGGTGAGACGCAGTTTGAAGAATACCGCCGTCTCTTCCTGCATCTCGATGTCAGCCATGATCTTTGGCATGTTTTTTCCGGTTATGATCGAGATGCCTTGGGCGAGCTTTGTAATCTGATTTTCACTTACAAGCAGAGCCGCAATAAAGGCTTTTTGTTCATTGTCCTCATCGGATTGATTGCGCAAAAAATTGAACGCCCCGGCGCACCCATTTACAAAGCTTTGCAGGAAGCGTGGCGCAACTCAAAAGAAACTGAGTGGGTCCCCGCTTTTGACGTGGAGGAGTTGTTGAGCCTTCCGTTGGAAGAGGCGCGGGCGAAGATGAACATCAAAGAACCATCTGTCTATAATAACATCCCCGATGAGATTAAGCGGAACCTTTTAAAGCCTAAAGTCAAACAGACCCAAACTGAACGTGAGAATTCGCGCTCACCACAAGCTGCGGCCTCCTGAACGAGTGCGATACTTTTTAGGCGTCGGCTGTCCGATCAAGCGTAATGCCCCGTCTCGTCTTTGGCGCGTTATCAGTCTATATCATTCATCATGAGTGATCCCTGCCGCCTATATCTTATTACCCCGCCGCACATTGACGATCTCCATGCGTTCAGTGAGATTTTCAAATCAGCACTGGGCGCCGGGGATATCGCGTGCGTTCAGTTGCGGTTGAAATCTTCTGACGGCGGTCCGGTCCCTGATGATGAGTTTCTATCGGCTGCCGAAATATTGCTGCCGATTGCGCACGCCAATGACGCAGAATTTTTAATCAATGATCGGCCTGGCCTGGCGCTACAGACAGGAGCTGATGGCGTTCATATTGGCCAATCGGATACGCCCTATGACAAAGCGCGAAAAATACTAGGCGATGACGCGACTATCGGCGTCACCTGTCATAACTCCCGGCACCTTGCGATTGAGGCAGGGGAGGCTGGCGCTGACTATGTTGCCTTTGGCGCCTTCTTCGAGACCAGCACAAAAGATGTAACCGAACATGCGACGCCTGCGATATTAGAATGGTGCCGCTATGCGACGACAATGCCGAGTGTGGCGATTGGTGGGATCACCCCTGAAAATTGCGCGCCGCTGGTCCATGCTGACGCGGACTTCCTCGCCGTCTCATCTGCGGTTTGGGGGCATGTTGATGGCCCCGCTGCCGCTATCAGAGCCTTCACAAAGGCGATCAAAGCCGCCGGCGGGGCTAGGTAAAACAACCGTTAATAATTAAGATTTTGGAACGGTCCTTGCAGCATTTTTAACGCTGTTGCGTTTTGATGCGCGAAAGGAAGCCGAATCCGATGAAGCCAAACTGGATCATAATTTTTATCAGCGTCGCAGTTGTGATGGCGACATTTTCCGTTTCAGTTCTGGAAGGCGCAAATTTGGCTGTCCGGGAGAATGCACCGCAGGAAGCAGATAGAGTGGCCGCCACCCGCTAGCCTCAATGGGCGAACCGGCTTATTGAGCCCGCCATGAAAGTTTGGCGAAAATATTTTTTCATCATATTAGGCCTCGCCGGTATTACCGGGTTGTCTTTGCCTTCGTTTGCAGAAGAGCAAGCAGAAGCATCAACTCGCAAAGCTTTTCAACTGGTTCTGGATGAAGATTATGCCGCTGCGCGTGAAATCGTTCAGCCGCTGGCGGCGGCGGGCGAGGCAGATGCTCAGCATATTCTGGCGCTGCTTTATGAAAAAGGTTTTGGCGTTGAGCAGGATATGGCGCGCGCCCTCGACCTGTATGCACGCTCAGCCCTGCAGGGGCAGGCGGATTCTCAATTTGCGCTAGGGGAGTTGGCTTATAGTGGAGCGGGCGGTGTTGCGAAGGATCATGAACGCGCAGCAGGATGGTATAAGCTCGCTGCTGCAGGCGGGCATAAAGGCGCCCAGGCGCGACTTGGCGTTCTCTATGCGGAGGGCGAAGCCGTAAAGCGCGACATGTCAAAAGCGGCGGCGATGTTTGAGGATGCGGCGGCTTCAGGCGATGCGGAGGCGCAATATCACCTCGGCGCTCTGTTTTTTACAGGGGAAGGGGTTGAGCAAGATCTTGGGTTAGCGCGTGATTGGTTCCGGCGCTCTGCGGAACAAGGCCATGCCCTAGCGCAATATAACCTCGCGGTGTTGCTTGATGCGGATGGTTCAACCTCAGGTGAGATGGTGCAGTGGATGCGTGCAGCGGCACAAGCTGGTTTGCCTGATGCGCAAGTAGCCATGGGCCTCTTAACCCATGATGGTCGCGCTGGAGCAAAGGGAGAAAGCCCTGCCGACTGGTTTGAAAAAGCAGCCAATGCCGGGGATCCGCAAGGTCAGTTTTTGTATGCGGTGGCCCTTTCCGAGGGGGATGGCCGACGGAAAAATGTTAAAGCCGCCCGAGCATTGCTGGAAGAATTGCTGGCTGACAAAGCCAACCTGCGGCCAGAACTGCGCCGCAATGCCGAGGCGTTACAAGAGCAGCTTTCAAAAAAAGGCATCGGCAGTTTCTTCCGCCAGTAGCGGTCAACAAATATTCTCGTTTCGTTCTCGTGCGAACACCTTATGGTGGACCCATGCAACAGGTGATTCGTATATTCGGGATTGATCCCGGCTCTACTGTAACCGGCTGGGGCGCGGTGGACTGTGCTGGCGCGCGACTGACTTATGCCGCGTCGGGTGTGATCCGGCCAAAGCGCACCGCCAGTCATGCTGAGAAGCTGGCTGTGATTTTCTCTGAGTTACGCGATCTCATTCAGGCCCATGGCCCAAGTGAGGCGGCGGTAGAAGAAACCTTTGTGAACGCAAGCCCACGCGATGCGTTGGTGTTGGGGCAGGCGCGCGGCGTTGCCCTGCTCGCGCCGTCTCTCGCCGGTTTGCCGGTGGCGGAATATGCGGCGAATACGGTCAAGAAATCAGTTGTTGGTCGCGGTCATGCGGATAAGGGGCAGGTGCAGGCAATGGTCAAAGTGCTCTTGCCGAAATGTGGACAATTAAAGAGTGATGAGGCGGACGCCCTGGCGGTGGCGATCTGTCATGCGCATCACGCGGGATTAAGAAAGTTGGAGGCGGCGTCATGATCGGCAGACTAAAAGGAACAATTGTCGCCCTTGGTGAAGACACAGCCCTGATCGATGTCATGGGCGTCGGATATGAGTTTCACGCCGCCCCGCGTACATTGCAACGATTAGCAGTGGGCGAGGCGGCAACCCTCTCTATAGAGACGATTGTGCGCGAAGACATGATCCGGCTTTACGGGTTCGAGGCGGAAGCGGAGCGTCAGTCATTCCGTCTCTTGCAGTCGGTGCAGGGGGTCGGCGCGAAACACGCCCTTGCCCTCTTACAGATTTTACCGCCCGCTGATCTTTATGATGCGGTGGCGGCTGAAGACGTGACGGCTTTGTCGCGTGCCCATGGCGTCGGCAAAAAGATCGCCCAGCGCATCGCAACCGAACTGCAGTCAAAAGTTGGCGCCCTCGCGGGGCTGAGCGGTGAGAGTTTCACCGTGGCGGCCCGGGCGAAGGCTGGGCTTGTTTCAGCGGACGCTGATCCGGCGCTGGCGGCGCGCGCAGACGCTGTCTCGGCGTTGGCGAACCTTGGCTATGAAGGCATGGAGGCGCGCCGGGCTGTCGCCACAGCAGCAGAAGCCATCGACAGTCCCGGCGTTGAAGCCTTGATCAAAGCGGCGCTGAAGGAATTGGCGGCGTAAAGGAAGACAACATGATCTATGATAGAAGAAAAAGAAACTATGAAACTAGCCATTACGAAGAAGCTCCGGAAAAAAAAGACGTTACTTCGCGTGTAATTTCTTGCCCGAGATGTGGGAAAGCAATCCGAAAAGGCGAATCTCACAACTGTGAAAAAAAGGAATAGGTGTGGCAGTCAATGCTTAAGCCTAAGCACGAATTAAAAATTTTAAGACAGTGGGCACTAGACGAATTAAAGCTAGTTAGCCAGCGTGCATTTGAGTTTGCAAAATTTTTCTTTGCAGCATCTGTGGCGTCATTTGGAATTATTCCCTTTTTTGATTCTAGCGTTTCATTAGGAAACATATTCCAATTTATTGGAATTGTACTTTTGGCTTTATCAGCGTTATGGGCAATCCGTATGGTTGAGCCGCCCACTTTTGTGATTACGTCAAAGACGGTTTTATCCGAAGAGCATGCAAAATATGCAAATCGTATTAAGCGGCTTCGAATTATGTGGCTTATTTGCTGGGTATTTGGGGTTGTTTTTTTAGTGATTGGATTGACTACTAACCTTGAAATTCGAATTGTATTTAACTGAGGCTGCATGTCTGAACCCGCTTTCAATGATGACCGATTGATCGAGCCGGAACGAAAACCGGAAGACGCTGATGCGGCGTTGCGCCCAAAGTCACTTGATGATTTTGTCGGTCAGCCCCAGGCGAAAGATAATCTGCGCGTGTTTGTGAAGGCGGCGAAGGCGCGCGCTGAAGCGCTGGACCATGTTCTGTTTCATGGACCGCCGGGCTTGGGCAAGACGACGCTGGCGCAGATCGTTGCTAATGAGCTTGGCGTCAATTTCCGCTCGACTTCCGGGCCTGTCATCACCAAACCCGGTGATCTGGCCGCACTCCTCACCAATCTTGAGGCGGGCGATGTTCTCTTCATTGATGAGATTCATCGGCTCACCCCGGCCGTGGAAGAGGTGCTCTATCCGGCGATGGAAGATTACGCCCTTGATTTGATGATCGGTGAGGGGCCGTCCGCGCGGTCCGTGAAGATCGATCTGCCGCGTTTTACCCTGATAGGTGCGACGACGCGCTCAGGATTATTGGCGAAGCCGCTGCTTGATCGCTTTGGCATTCCCGTGCGGTTGGAATTTTATTCCCATGATGATCTGAGCGCCATTGTCACGCGCGGCGCCGATAAATTGAGCGTTGCTATGTCTGATGATGGCGCCATGGAAGTTGCACGGCGTTCCCGTGGGACGCCGCGTGTCGCGGGCCGGTTGTTGCGGCGGGTGCGCGATGTGGCGACCGTTGAAGGCGCTAGTATCGTCGACCGACAGGTTGCTGATAAGGCGCTAAAACGGCTGGAGATTGATGCGCTCGGCCTTGACCCTCTGGACCGGCGGTACCTTCGTCTGATTGCGGAACATTTTGGCGGTGGCCCCGTCGGCGTTGAGACGCTGGCGGCGTCCCTCGCTGAGGCGCGCGATGCAGTGGAAGATGTGGTCGAACCATTCCTTCTTCAGTGCGGCCTCATTCAACGCACGCCGCGCGGGCGGGTTCTTTCGACCAGCGCGTGGAAACATCTTGGCCTCGCCGCTCCAAAGAACATCAATAGTGATTTGTTATAGATTATAGCGCGTAAGATTGCGTTCTATCTTGAGCAGGAAGGCAGATCATGGGCGGCTCAGTTTTTCTAACTCTGTTCTTTGGTTTATTTATCGCCGTTGGCGTCATCATCCTCGGTTTTGGAATGCGCTCTTTGTATATGTCAAAACAGGCTGAGCACTGGCCCACCGTCCCGGGCGAGATTGTTGCATCGGATTTTGACACCAGCACAGATAGCGATGGCGACACGACTTACCGCACGACAGTCGCCTACACCTACAATGTAATGGGCCGGGATATTACCGGCAAGAAAATTGCCTTCGGTTATTCCGGGTCAAGCGGCTACAGATTTCACCGCGATATTTATAAAGCGCTTTCTACCGGCTCGCAGCTCGCTGTGCGATATGATCCTGACAAGCCGGAGCGCGCTGTTCTTTCATTCGGCGTCAATCAGTCGATTATTTTTCTGATTATTTTTGGCAGCATCTGGACATTTTTTACGTTGGGCATGATCGCGATTTTCTGGGTCAGTGAGCAGGGCGCGACAAGCCTGCTGCAGAATATGATCATCTATTCCAGCGGATAATGCGCGCGCTAAAGCTGATAAAATCAACCTAAAACCAAAAATGTCGAAAACCACCATTGCCACCCGTCATTCCTATACATGGCGAAAGTGAAATGAGAGGAAGAGACTGATGCGCATTACAGTAAAGCTTATTGGGGCGGCATTTTTTATTATTTCTATTTTGAACGCGGCTTTAGCAGAAGAAAAAATCGGGGTGCGCTCACTAGGGGAAGATGAGAATTCGCCTTCGGCTAAGGTTGAACAACTTGCCTGGCTTGTAGGGTATTGGGAGGGCGAAGGCCTGGGCGGTAAGGTTGCTGAAGTGGTTGCCCCGCCAGCAGGCGGCCAGATGATGGGCGCTTTTTATAGTTTAAAATCCGAAGGTGATCTCAGCTTTTATGAGTTCTATGTTTTTGCGGAGGTTGAGGACACGCTGATTTTACGGATAAAACATTTTACCTCTGACTTTGTGGGGTGGGAAGAAAAAGACAAGTTTGTAGAGTTTCCGCTGGTCGCGGTGGAAGACAACGCTGTTTATTTTGACGGGCTGACATTTGCGAAGACCGGTCCGGGTGAAATGAGGTCAGCCGTGAATATAGGCGGGCAGGGTACGGCGTATTTTACGTATGAGCGCAAAGAGCTGGAATAAGGCTATTGAATGGAAGCAACATTGCACTGCATCCCGGTGATTGCTATCAGCGTGACAAATGAAAAAAGCACACACTTTCACGCACACCGTTCGAATCTATTACGAAGACACGGATTTTTCCGGCGTTGTGTATCATGCAGCGTATCTGAAATTCTTTGAGCGTGGACGCACTGAAGCGTTGCGCGCAAGCGGCATTCATCATTCAGAGCTTTTACAGCGGGGTGAACCGCTTGCGTTTGCCGTCCGCAAGATGACGACGGAGTGGGTTGCGCCCGCCCGGATTGATGATGTGCTGGAAGTGCGGACCCGTTTTGCGGGGGCCAAAGGCGCCCGGATGTTTCTCGACCAGGAGATATGGCGAGAGGAAATATTGATCGCTCGTGCAGCGGTTGAGGCCGTCTCAATGTCGCTGGAAGGCCGTCCACGGCGCTTACCGGCGGATATTTTTGAGAAAATTGGCTAAATTCAACAAAACCCTAACCCTGAGCGCTTTAGGCTTTGGCCGTTATGGACGGCAAAGAAATAGAATCTAAGGTGCGAACGATCAACGATGCCTGG
>BQJH01000064.1 GCA_021604605.1 Hyphococcus sp. | reverse complement strand
GCTTGCCCTGCCCTCATGAGCAAAACGAACGCCATCAAATTCCAACGCGCCGGTGATCGGTTGAAACGCTTTGGCGCCCGGCGCATCACGCACTTCTGACTTCATGTCCATCAGATTGAACAGCTTCTCGATATCAACCGTCCCCTGCTTAATCTCACGCCACGCCCAGCCAAGAATATTCAATGGGCGATAGATATTGACCAGCATCAGGATAATCGCGGTCACATCACCTGCCTGCATCGATCCGTTTAATGCGCCATAACCGGCCAGAATTGCCACAGCGAGAAGCCCGGCGGTCATGATAAATTCCTGCCCGCCATTGAGCAGCGCCAGCGACTGCATCACCGTTACATATTGTTTGTTGTAGTCGCGTGTCGCGGTGTCATACCGTGCAGCTTCACGGTTTTCAGCAGCAAATGATTTAACGGTCTCAAAGTTCGACAATGTATCAATGGCGATACCGCGTAGTTTTGTGTCAGCCTCATTTAATAGGCGCCGTTGTTTATTTCGCCATTCAGTAACGACAATGGTGAACAGAGCATAGACGACAACCGTGATGATGGCGGCGATTGAAAACTGCACACCATAGAGTACAGCCAACACGACCGAGGCAAACACCAGCTCAACCAAAGTCGGGCCAATATTAAACGCCAAAAATCGCAAGAGATATTCCATCGCCTGCGCCCCGCGCTCAATAACACGGTTCAATGCGCCGGATCGGCGGGTCAAATGAAATTGCAGATGTAAGTTCTGGGCATGGCGGAACGCATCGACTGAGATCAATCGCTGAGCATCCTGTGTCACCACAGAAAAGAACGAATCCCGGATTGCCGGCAAGGCGTTTGATAAAAATCGTGCGGCGGCAAAAAAAGTAAAAAACGCAACGAAAGAAAAGCCAGCAGATTCTATCGCGGCGGCGCCAACCTCGTCTCCGGTCAGCTTGTTGATGCCATTGCCCATAAAGACCGGCGCAATCACGGAAAAGCCCTTTGCCGCAACCGTCAACATAAAGGCCAAGCCAATACGAAACCGCCAGCGGCTCATTTCCGGTCGAAAAAGGATCGCAAACATGCGCGCGATCGACCGGCCAAAGGGCGCGGCCTCACCCTTGGTTTCTAAAATATCATCTGAGGGAGGTGGCGTCATAAACGGCAAAATGGGCACGACCGACCCTAAACGCCAGCCCTACTGGTGACATTTCGGCGGCTGGAACCGGCATACCCCTTAAAGTGTTGTTATAATTAGGGTTTTATTAACCCAGAAGCTTGTCTTCTGTCTCTGGATGAAAGGTGCAGAGCGAATAGCGAAATCGAACGCCTGATTGGAACCCATGTCCAAGCGAAAGAACAACCTCACAAATCGGCTGGCGGCGATCTCTAGCGCTGCGCCAAAAACAATAGACCCAAGCGTCATGCTTGGGCGTAAGCGCATGCCACGCGCGCCACGAGAGAATGTATTTCGTACGGGCAAAATCTACACGCGCAAAGATAATTATTACCGGTGTGTGATCATCAATCAGAGCAGCACTGGCGTTCTCGCCCGCATGGAAGGTGAATACGCCGTACCCAAAATTGTTATTTTTCGTTTTCTACAGACCGGCATCACAAAAAAAGCGCGAGTCGCATGGCAAGATGAAGGTGATCTCGGTTTAGCATTTCTGGAAGACATCACTGTCCGGCGTAAACAGCGCCCGTCAATTGTCCGATCTAATATTCCCCCACCAACGCTTTAAGATGAAGCTAATACGGTTCCTCAGCTCCTAAACCAAGGCGAGCAAGCGGCTCGTCAATCGCTTTTCCGGGTGTGCCGCCAGGACGCTCCCAAGGGGCAAACGGCAGGACCAAAGCTTCAAGGCGCTCAGCCATAGAAAGGAGAACATCATCGGCAAGCTTATGATCCTCATTCTCAAGAGCTAATACAATGCGCGCACGCAACGCTTCCTTTTCAATGCACCCTTCTGCAGAAAACCGACGCATACAAACACCATAGGCGCCCTTAACCCACGCATCCCACTCTGCATCACAAGTAGTTCTTGCATTATCTGCGAGAACTTCGGCGTCATCAAAACAGTTAGGATAAGCGAGAGAGGCGTATTCGACTGAGCCAATAGCAGTCATGAACCCCTTCATAAAATGAGCTTTGTTATTGGCCGAGGCTTCAACAACGCTCTGCCCGCTCTTTACGCTTAACAACGCCCGGCGTAACCACCAAACAGCGGCGGGATTATACCAACTAAGACCGGTTGCAGGCGGTATCTTTTCTTCCCGACCGACATAGGCGCCAAGGGCGCTCCACCAGCTCCCATCATTTGATTGTACATATATAACGCCCGGCGCTGCACCGACTTTAAGCAACTCATCAATCGTTTCTTTGCTGGCGCCCGTTCGCCGAACCAGCGCTTCACAATCAACAAAATGCAGCGCCATATAACGCTGCATTTGCTCATTCATTTTTTTATTGAGCGGCGTTGCCTCTTCCAAAAGAACTTACTTCCCGTGATGGCGGTCAATTGTTTCCTGATCGAACCGCAAAAAGCGCGCTGCGTTGTTGTAAAAAATATCCCGCTTTTGTTTCTTTGTCAGATCAGCCGACGCAACCGCTTCAATGGAAGCCTCAATAATGCCCGGCCAGATCATCTGATCGGACCCGTACATGACCCGGTCTCCATGCCCCGCCTGAACCAGCCGTTCCAAAAAGGCATGAAACTCCTCGCGCGGCATCGTTACCGGCAGCACGCCAATTTCAACATAAAGCTGCGGATACTGCCGCAGCATCGCGATCGTTTTCGCCACATGCGGATAGCCTGCATGCATCATATAAACGCGCAGCTTGGGATGCTTCACCAAAACATCTTCCAGAAGAAACGGGTCACCAAGAGCAATGCGCGCCCCTTCAAACATATAAGCCGATCCGGGCGGCATACCGCCGATATGAATCCCGACAGGAAAATCCTTTTCCTCCGCCAGCGCCCAATAATCGTCAAAGCGGGGATCGTTCGGCGCCACGCCCACATACTGGTTTGTCACCTCGCCCAGCACTTCAAAAGCGCCAGCCTCAAACTCCTCCGCAAGTTTCTCAGATGTTACATCAGCATCACGTCCCAGATTGAAAGATCGTGAGGCGATGATGTGCTCGGGCGACGCCGCTTTCCATGTCGCCACCAGGTCAGGGTGGCCGCCAACGACACCAATAATATTTCGGCGCTCAAGTATCTCTACTGTTTCCCGAAGCAACGCTTCATCATCTACTGATTGTGGTACTGACTTTTCGCAAGCGGGATTCATATTGCGGCCCATCCATTCCTGCGGCCAGCTTTTCCCGGCCGCGGGATCAAAAGCACGCATCTGCGCCGTTGCGGGCGTACAGAAATGTTTACCAGGCGGACCGTAAGCGGCAACCGGTTGCGCGTGAAGATGAACATCAATGATCGGGTCCGGAGCGGCTTGGGCTGCACCGCTCATCATGAACAAAGCCGCCAAAGTGGCCGATAATTTCATTTTCATCTCCCCTAAATAGTTTCTGGAATCACGTTGCCTGTAAGACTGGCTCACAACTTTCCATTGATCAACTTCATCACACCAGAAAAATCGAGATCGTCTTTGCCGGCGGACTCCATCAGCGCATAAAGCGCTTCGGCCTGTGCGCCGAGCGGTGTAGCGGCTTTAGCTTTGTGGGCTGCTTCCTGAGCGAGGCGCATATCTTTCAACATCATCGCCGCAGCAAAACCCGGCTTGTAATCATTATTGGATGGCGCCGTCGCAACAGGACCCGGCGCCGGGCAGTAGCTGGTCATCGACCATGACTGGCCAGACGCCGTCGATGAAATATCAAAAAAGGTTTGTGCATCAAGGCCGAGTTTTTCCGCAAGGTTAAATGCCTCGCAGGTCGCCACCATGGTAATGCCGAGGAGCATATTGTTGGCGATCTTCGCCACCTGACCATTGCCCGCATCGCCCGCATGGAAAATGTTTTTGCCCATCCCCTCAAGTATTGGTTTGGCGCGCTCAAACGCTTCTTTCTCACCACCGGTCATGAAGGTGAGCGTGCCCGCTGTCGCAGCGGCGACCCCGCCGGAAACGGGGGCGTCGACCATCGCGAAACCTTTATCACTCGCGGCCGCATTCACGGCGCGTGCGCTATCGACATCGATAGTTGAAGAATCAATAAAAAGCGCGCCCGCTTTCGCGTTCGCGATGACGCCGTAGTTCTCAGTATAGACAGATCTGACATGGGCGCCCGCCGGCAACATGGAAACAACGACATCGGCATCTTCTACAGCGGCGGCAACACTTTCGCCGCGTTTGCAGCCCGCTTCAACGGCGCGATCCACCGCTCCAATGGAAAGGTCCGTCGCGGTAACGTCATGGCCCGCTTTGGCAAGATTCGCAGCCATAGGCCCGCCCATATTGCCAAGCCCGATAAATCCGATTTTTGTCATTGTTGTTTCTCCGTGTTAAGCGGGATGATCGACCCACGCGCCCTTCACCGAACGGGCGCAGATGTCTATTGTATTCGTCAAACTTATAAGTCGCCAATGGCTGACCTCGGCAATCCAATCATGGTTCCACTCTGGCATCCCCTCGTAAATCCAACGAGAGTTACAAACCTTCAAGATTGGAAAAGTAAGCCTGCTTCGCTTGTCAGTATCAAGCTTCGGAATTGTGGCATGAGGCAGCTTCCAATTCTCCCACCCTTCTTCATGCAACTGCATCAAATAAACATCCGTAAATGCAATTTCGAGAGATCGGGATAAATCACGAATAATTTGACGTGAGTCTGCCAAAACATTCGACAATGCTTCATTCGAGTGTGTTTCTTCCGATAGCACGTACTTTTCTGGCCATCCGATCACGGAGACATCGTTAAGATTATACACCACTTGAAAATCGTGAAACGCGGTATCGATTTTCCCGAACGACTTTTCTTTTATATGTTCTTCGACAGAGGCGCTTGTCACGGCAACACCAACTCAGCATCACCGAGACCATCAAAATATTCTGCAATCTCAGAATCGTTCACTGCCGCCAATGTTGCGGGGGACCATTTTGGTTCACGATCTTTATCAATAATCTGCGCGCGCACGCCTTCAAAGAAGTCATGACCTTCCATCACCCGGCGGACCATACGAAATTCCATTTTCATGGTCTCATCAAAGTCCAATGTCGAGCCGCGCTTCATCTGTTCAAAGGTCAACCGCAGAGAAGTTGGCGACATGCGCGCTAAAGTCTTCAGCATCTTAGCCGCGAATTTCGTGTCATCCGTTTCCAGCCCTCGCACCAGATCGTCCAGGGTTTCATGCCCTTGGAACAGGCGGAGAATATCCGCGCGGTGGTCATTCACCCCCGCCGGTCCGGGATCACCCGCAAAACGGTCTAAAACGGCCTCGATATCACCATGAGCTTTTTCTGAAAGCGGCGCATCCAAAAGCGCCTGCTCCATTTCGTCATATTGTTCTGTTGCAGTGAAATGCGTTGCGATGCCCGCCGCTAAACAACCTGCGGCCTTGGCGCGGGCGCCAGTCAGCGCATAATAAAGGCCAAACCCGTCATCCAGACGCGGCATAAAATGACCGCCGCCCACATCAGGAAAAAGTCCGATCCCCGTTTCCGGCATGGCGAACAGGGTATTGCTGCTCGCCACGCGAAAATCTCCGTGCACGGATACACCAACGCCACCACCCATAACGATCCCGTCGACCAATGCCACATAAGGCTTCGGGTAATGGTAGATCAGCACATTGTTGCGATACTCCTCGCGGAAGAATTCACAGGCATGTTCCGGGTCTTCTTTCGCCGTATCATGCAGCCAACGAATATCCCCGCCCGCACAAAAGGCGCGCTCCCCCGCCCCTTTGACCATTACGGCCTTGACAGAAGCGTCACTCGCCCATTCAGTTAGCTGCGCACGCATCGCCGTCACCATCGGCCATGTGAGTGCGTTCAGCGCTTTTTTCCGGTTGAGTGTTACAACTCCCCAATCGCCAATCTGGTTAAAGAGAATTTGGTCAGTCATTCCTTGGACTTTTTCCCATGATGAGTATGACGACAGAAACAGCAATGATGAAAGCGCCGATGTAGAGGAAGGCTGTTAATTGTGGTATTTCGCCAGCACTAATAAATTGAAAAATTTTTGACACCGCTGTCAAAGGCGCATCGCCATACAGAGAAGTCTCAACCTCACCTGCGAGTGTGACAAAAGCTCCAATATAAGAATACGCGACGCTTGCCGCGCCGGTGAGGAAAAGCAGGATAGCGCCAAGAATTCTCATACAGCCTCACACACTATCTAAGCCTGATATTCCTTCAACATATCCCGTGCGATGATGACGCGCATAATTTCGTTCGCGCCTTCAAGGATTTGATGGACACGCACATCACGCAACATCCGCTCCAGCGGATAATCCTTTAAATATCCGTACCCGCCATGAATTTGCAGGGCGTCATTGACGACTTTAAACCCGGTGTCGGTAACAAAGCGCTTCGCCATAGCGCAATGGCGTGTCGCGTCCGGCGTTTTATTGTCGAGTTTCCATGCCGCCTGATAAAGCATCACGCGAGCCGCTTCCAACTCCGTCCCCATATCAGCAAGCTTGAACTGCAACGCCTGTTGCTGGTTCAGTCGTTTGCCAAACGCCTGGCGCTCATTGGCGTAATCAAGCGCGGTTTTTAACGCTGCGTTGGCAGTGCCGAGCGAACAGGCCGCAATGTTCAGACGCCCGCCATCTAGCCCCATCATCGCAAATTTGAAGCCATCGCCTTCTTCACCCACAAGGTTTGAAACCGGGATGCGGCAATCCTCAAAATTGACGATAGCGGTCGGCTGAGAATTCCAGCCCATCTTGCGCTCCTGCGCGCCAAAGGAAAGACCCGGCGTGCCGTTTTCAACCAACACAGTCGAGATGCCTTTGGGTCCGTCACCGCCGGTGCGCACCATGACCACATAAAGGTCAGATGTGCCGGCGCCGGAAATAAACGCTTTAGAGCCATTCAAGACGTAATGATCGCCGTCCTTAACCGCTTTGGTTTTGAGCGCCGCTGCATCAGAACCAGACCCCGGCTCCGTCAAACAGTAACTCGCGATCATCTCCATTGATGTCAGTTGCGGGCAATATTTCTGACGCAATTCTTCAGAGCCGAAGCGGTCAATCATCCATGAGCACATATTGTGAATGGAAATGAACGCGGCCGTTGATGTGCATCCTGCCGACAGAGCTTCAAAAATCAACGCAGCATCAAGGCGCCCTAACCCGGACCCGCCAACATCATCGCGCGTGTAAATTCCCGCAAGACCAAGCTCGGCTGTCTTCTTAATGACATCGACAGGAAAATGATGCTTCTCATCCCATTGTGCCGTGTGCGGCGCAAGTTCGTCCGCTGCAAAGCGTTGCGCCATATCCTGAATGGCTTCCTGTTCTTCTGTCAGCGCAAAATCCATAACGCGCTACTCCTTTTTATCTTGATCGTCTTCGATGTCTTCCTGATCGTCGTTTTCAGTTTCCAACGGCGTTTCCCCAAAGCCCGGCATATCCGGCATGGGGTGATCAGGTTCTTCTGTCAGTGGCGTCATCGGTCCATGCTGGTTGTTGCGATGGGTTATCCAACGAAACGCAATATACATTACCAACAGTGTCACCGCTATGACTGGCAACCAGACCTTGGCTTTTTCACCGGCAACCGCACCCAACCCATGAAACAAGCCAAACATCAGCGCGACATACAGCGACGCTGTTAAACCGAGGACGATAATATATTTACCGTAATGCGCTTTAAAGAAACCACAGGCGATGTAGGTCGGAATGCGCGTGCCCGGCACAAATCGAGCGGTCATCATGGTCTGCACGAATTCCTTACGCACCAGATCGCCAGCAATTGAGACCCCTGGCTTTTCCGCAAATTTATGGGCCCAGTCATAGCGCCGGGCGAGACGGCCCATCCAATATTTCCAGGCGTCGCTGCCTAATAGCCCCAGGAGGATCAAAGGCAGGATAAGCGCTGTCTCGCCAGCCCCATTTAGCGATGCTGTGGCGGCGCCAATAACGGCGACATCTTCCTGAACAAACGGCATCAAAAATATGGCTACATAAAGCATCCAGCCGGTCAGCATCGCCATTTCCGCTGCTTCAATCCCGAACAAGCGTCTTGCCCCTCTTAAAACTTATCCTTTTGCGGCAGCCCGTCCGCAATGCAGTAATAATCACCCTTGTCGGTGATAAAGATATGTTCTGTCAAAGCCAGTCCGGTTGGCGCGTCAAGTGCGCCCAGCGCGATCGCGATCCGGTCTTTGTGCTTATCGAGACCGTCAGCCTGCCAGAACAGCGATGAACCGCAATTCCCGCAAAAACCCCGGCGGGCGTAATCCGATGCGCGATGCCATTTAAGCGCGCCTTTTTCATCTGCAATCATCACGGCAGAGTATGGCGCGTTGACGCTCGCCCAGACATGACCGGACCAGCGTCGACACTGAGAACAGTGGCAGGCATCGGCAGGTTTCAAATCATCCTTGGGACAAGAGAATTTGATCGCGCCGCACAGGCATTGTCCGGTGAGGTTTTCCATATTCCTCATTTTTCCTCTATGACCACTTTTTAGCCAAAAAGTGGGTAGCTCATAAATTTAATAATCTGGTACATTTAACAGCCCAGAACGCTCTACTGAAAGTTCAGGACAAATTTGGTGGATAGTTTTTTCAATGGTGTCCAAGACCCAGCCTTCGCACTTTGGTCCAACCACTATTTTAGAAATTAACTTAGCACGCTCAAAAGGAATTTTTATTCCAGGCGAATATACCTTATCTGAATCCGCAAAATCTTGTTCCCTATCGAAAAAGAGGATTCGTAGTTCATTCTCATGCTTAAAGTTATTTCTTTTTCTAAATGCAGGAAACAAAAGATTAAGATCATATTGATTGTAAGTTTTTGGGTTGTCGTATTTTATCACACCTAAATGCAACTCTTCTGGAGCAGCATCCAAAGAAGCACGCAATCCTCCGATAGTTGACTTTATTGCCACTCCTTCAAACTCATCTGAGTACTGCTTCCATAGACCCGCAGGCTCATCTTTGCTAACATGCCAGCAAGAAACGTACATGGATCTCCCCCAAACACCGCGCCTATTCCTCAACCCGCTCATACCAAATGTTTCACGAGTATTTTTTATCATCTTTTCTTTAAGTTCTAAAGAAACCTCATCGTTAACACTGGTAAATCGGAATGCCGCCTCATCGTCTTGATCTATATATTCTGCAACTTTTCTCTCAAACTCCCAAGGTTCGTACTCGTAAGGATCGTTCTCACGAAGAATTTTTATCTGTGTAAAGTAGAGCGAGTTCGAGATAAGTAAGTCTAGCAGTTTTGTTAGCGACATGAATCGCCAAACGGGTTCTTCATTAGCCAACCCAAGATCGGGGAGTGGGCACGCCTTACTAAAAGCCATAAGCCTATCCCATCGTTGGAATAACAAACTCCGAGCCCTGAACATCTTCCGGCCAGCGCTGAGTGATGGTTTTCACCTTCGTCCAGAACTTTACGCCTTCTGGCCCATGCTGATTGGTGTCGCCAAAGCCTGACCGTTTCCAACCGCCAAATGTGTGATAGGCGACCGGCACAGGAATTGGCACGTTGACGCCGACCATGCCGACATTGACCTTTTGGGCAAACTCGCGCGCCGCAGAACCACTACGCGTAAAGATCGCGACGCCATTGCCATATTGGTGATCGGATGGCAGCGCCGTTGCGTGCTCAAAATTGTCCGCCCGGACAATTTGCAAGACTGGCCCAAAAATCTCTTCCTGATAAGATTGGTGATCAGGTTTGGCGTTATCCAGAAGCGTGCCGCCCATGAAGAAACCATTCTCGTAACCCTGCAGCGAGAAATCACGGCCATCGACCAGCAGGTCCTGCCCCTCATCCACCGCCATCTGGATATACCCTGCGACACGGTCACGGTGAGCCGCAGAGACCAACGGACCAAGGTCAGAATCTTCCGACATTGACGGGCCAATACGAAGGCTTTCAACTTTTGGTTTTAACATAGAGATCAGCGTATCTGCTGTCCCCTCACCGACCGGCACGGCAACCGGCGTCGCCATGCAGCGCTCGCCCGCTGATCCGTAGGCGGAGCCAATCAACTGATTGACCACATTGTCCATGTCCGCATCGGGCATGATGATCATGTGGTTTTTGGCGCCGCCAAACGCTTGCACGCGCTTATTGTGCGCCGTGCCGTTGGTGTAAATATATTGGGCGATGTCAGATGACCCCACAAAAGAAATCGCTTTAACGCGCGGGTCTTCGATGATTGCGTCCACTGCTTCTTTATCGCCATTGACGACATTCAAGACGCCTTCCGGCGCGCCTGCTTCCATCATTAACTCCGCCAGCCGCAACGGCACGGACGGATCTTTTTCGGATGGTTTGTTGATAAAAGTATTGCCGCAAGCAATCGCGACGCCGAACATCCACATCGGGATCATCGCCGGGAAGTTAAACGGCGTAATCCCCGCCACAACCCCAAGCGGCTGACGCATGGAATAAACATCAATGCCCGGCCCTGCGGCCTCTGTGTATTCGCCCTTTTGCAGATGCGGAATACCGCAAGCAAATTCGATCACCTCGAGCCCGCGTTGCACATCGCCGCGCGCATCCGGGAGGATCTTGCCATGTTCCGAAGACAGCATCTTCGCAAGATTGTCCATGTCCTTTTCAACAAGGTCTTTAAACTTGAACATCACCCGCGCACGCTTTTGCGGATTGGTCGCCGCCCAGGCCGGAAACGCCGCTTGCGCAGCATCGACGGCTTTTGTCAGCTCATCACGGCTCGCTAGCGCGACTTTTGACTGAACTTCGCCTGTTGTCGGGTTGAAAATATCATGCAAACGCCCTGATGCGCCTGATACTGCTTTTCCATTGATGAAATGCCCGAGTTCCGCGCTCATATTCGCTCCTTGCCAATTAATGAGGTCAAATTTGGCTGGAACCTAGACGCGAGAAAGGCCGGGGTAAAGACACTTACGCGCGCGCCATATTTTGTTGCAAAATATATAGCAGCCACATATTTCGTCACGGCTAAACTCTGAGAACGCCAAATGAATAAGATTTTTGAGATCTGTAAATTTCAGCCAGAAAATCTAAAACGGCTGCATGAAATACGCGAAGCTGCGTTCAAGCCAGTCTTCCAATCTTTCAGAGATATTGTCGGCGCCGAGATCGCGGCAGTCGCCTTATCAACGGCAGAAAAAGAACAAAGCGAACTTCTTGACCAGATTTGCAAACCGGTATCAACGCACGACTTGTTTGTCGTCAAAGACAATGGCGTGATTGTTGGCTTTTGCTCGGTCTCTTTGAATCAAGAAACAAAAACTGGTGAGATCGATCTCAATGCCGTCGACCCCAACCATCAAAGCAAAGGTGTTGGTGCTTTTATGTATAAGCATGCAATCAACTACATGCGCGAGGCCGGGATGTTAGTTGCCACAGTCGGCACCGGAGGCGACCCCAGTCATGCACCGGCGCGACGCGCTTATGAGAAAGCCGGTTTTGGCCCTGCGATCCCGAGTGTCTACATGTATAAGAAGATCTAGCCCTCACCATACACATAGGTTCGTTACACAGCCGCCAGCGGAACTTCCGGGGCAAAGCGCCCATTCGCAGCGCCGACAACATGCGTGATATTGCTGCCGTCATCAGCCAGAGGCGCGGTGACAACCCGCAATAGCAATTGACGGCCATTGCACAAGGTCAGCGTATCCTCCCGAAAGTGGGGGGCCTCAGCCGCCGCGGCCGCAAACACATCGGAAGTTGCTTTTTCCAGGAGCGACATCGTCCAGTCGGTCTGGCCGGAAAGATACACATCAGAAAGCCGCGCAAGGCTTTCACCAAGATAAATGAAATACGGGAAGCCGACACTCTTTTCGAGATCAACAGCAAACATCCAGCGCCAGTCGTCGCCCATGTCCATTTCCTGCAGTGCGTCCCAACTTGGGAAATGTCCGCGCGCCGCCCGCGCCCAGGCATCCACCAATCGTCTCGTTAATCGCCGGTCAGCCGCAGGCGCAACCGCCACGCCGTCAAAAAGCGCTGCTACATCGCTCAACATCTCTCTCGCCCCTTAATCGTCTCTTACCCATGAAGATTACGACAGGGTTCTAAGCGGCGGGTTTTTTAAGCCGGGACAATTAAATCTAAATGTGAATTATCAGCGACGGCGCTTATAATCCGCGCCCGTTAGCAGCGCCAAAAACATGACTGACATCAACGCCATTCTCGCTCAGCGGTAAAATAACGCTCCTGAAAATCACGCGCTTGCCCGCCGGTGTTCGCAAG
>BQJH01000063.1 GCA_021604605.1 Hyphococcus sp. | reverse complement strand
ACTCGATGAAATCATCGGGGCGGGAGGACTCATGTCGAATTTACGAGCATTTTGGAAAGATCAGAAGGGTCTCGTTGCGATTGAATGGGTTGCAATTGCTGCTGTTGCATTTGTTGCTGCTGTTACGATTGCCGGCGCTTTAATGACTGGCGCAAACACCCTTGGTGGGTCGGTTGCGGGTCAAATGAGTGACGCTGCTGGAGAAGATGACGGCGGGTAGCTGTTGAACAAACTGTATTTGTTTCTGCGGCTCTGGCGTTTTGTTGTGTTGAAGGGAACCGGTGATGAAACGATCAATTTATAGCGTAATCGCAGGGCTGGTCTTAGCCGCAAGTGCGCTTTTTCTGGTTTATAATTCACGAACTGCAATCCAGCCTGTTGAGGCGGCGCCAATGGTTGTGCCGACAACAACCGTTCTTGTCACAACGGAAGCCATTGCATTTGGGCAGCCAATAAAAGCTGACTTTGTAAAAGAAGTTTCTTGGCCTGAAGATGCTGTGCCTGAAGGCATAATCCAGGACCGAGCAATGTTAAATAACGGTGATCAAGGTGTGCGGATAGCGATCCGTAGCTTTGTCGCTGGTGAACCATTATTGAAATCAAAAGTCTCAGGTTTTGGTGAGAAGCCGACCTTGTCACGTAAAGTGTCGGATGAGCTTCGCGCTTTTTCAATACGCATTAATGATGTCAGCGGTGTTGCAGGCTTTCTTTTGCCAGGAGACGCTGTCGATATTCAACTGACGCGTCAGATCGGGCGAAACAAGAAAAACCTTGTGACTGACGTTATCATCCAGAACGTTTCTGTTCTCGGGATAGACCAGCTTGCCAGCGAAGAAACAGAAAATCCTGTTGTCGCGAGAACCGCGACTGTGGAAGTGACACCGGAACAAGCGCAAAAATTGGCTTTGGCGCAACAGCTGGGCAGTCTCAGTTTGATGCTCCGTAATTATACCGATGTTGCTGACGCTGAAGTAAAGCGCGTCACGGTAGGGGACCTTACGAATGATGGCCCCAAAAAAGCTGCCAAGAATGACGGGATTTACGTCCGAGTGCGCAAAGGCACGGATGTGAAATCAACACGTGTGCCGAAGTAGCGTGATTGGTCTTTTATAAGCACAGCTACTGAAGAGACATGTAAGATGGGGAAGAGTGTAGTGTTGAGTATCAAAAAACAAAAAACTGCCTGTACCATTCTGGCGGCGATAGGGATGTTGAGCGGTTCATCGTTAATGGTGGCGCATGCCCAGTCAACCGGCGCACCAAACAAGCTGACGGCGCCGACTGGGGATGTATCAAAATCCTATAATGTGGCTCAGCCAGATTCAGCGCCTCGCTTGTCTCAGGCAACGCGGAATGCGCCTGCAGGATCTGAAATTGCAGTTACATTAAACAAGTCAAAAATAATCACGACAAAAAGAAGGTTTCGCGAAGTCTCCATTGGTAACTCAAAAGTAGCTGATGTTGTGCCGCTGGCGCGAAATAGATTTTATATTCTTGGGAAATCAATTGGTTCAACAAACATTATCCTTTCGGATGCAAACGGCAATGTGCTTGATGTGATGGATGTTTTGGTGGGGTATGATACCCAATCGCTAAAACGTAAGATTTATGAAGTTGCGCCAGATGATCCTGTTGAAGTCAGGACGGCGAATAATTCTATTATTCTCTCAGGTTCTGTCGACAGTGCTGATAAAGCAGGGCGAATTGCAGCGCTCGCAGAGCGTTATGCGCCAGATAGCGTGACAAACATGCTGAATGTATCTGGCAGCCAGCAAGTGATGCTGCAGGTCAAGTTTGCTGAAGTTCAACGTTCAGCGTTAAAGGATGTCGGCAGCCAGTTTCAGGTTACCGATCTAGATGGCGGCGGGTTTTTTCCGCAATTGGGTCTGCCAGGGAATTTTGGCGGTAGAACTTTTGATGGCATTAATCCGCTAACTTATGCGGCAGGCGGAGCAACGTTTATTTCCGCAGGTGACTTTGCCATCACGGCAATTTTTGATGCGCTTGAAGATAAAGGCCTTGTTCGCACGCTTGCAGAACCGAACATTATTGCTCTATCCGGCGATACAGCCAGTTTTCTGGCGGGTGGGGAGTTCCCTATTCCCGTCGCCCAGGAGGGCGACTCGGGCGGGTTTACGATTACGGTCGAGTTCAAGGAATTTGGTGTTGGCTTGGCGTTTACGCCGACAGTTGTTGCCAAGGAAAAAATAAACCTTGAGCTTCGGGCGGAGGTGTCTTCCATTGACCCAACAGTATCCGTGCAGACCGAGAGTATCACTGTACCCGGACTGAAAGTGCGCCGAACGAACACAACTGTCGAGTTAATGGATGGCCAAAGTTTCGCAATAGCTGGATTGATCGAGGACGACCTTAGCTCAGCTGTGCGGCAAATTCCGGGGCTGGGGTCAGTGCCAATTCTTGGCGCATTAGCGCGCTCGCAAGAATATAATCGTCGGCAAACTGAATTGGTTGTGATTATTACAGCCCGTCTCGTGCAGCCTGTGACAGGCGACAAGCTCGCAAGTCCGACCGAAAACTTTTTGCCGCCGGAAGAGTTCGACCTTTTCTTGTTTGGCGACACATTCGACATTTCAGCAATCACGGACGCCGGCGGTATCGACGGCCAGTATGGGTATGAACAGCCATGAAACACTCAGTAAAGATTCTCGTTTCTCTATTTGCCCTGTCGGGTTGCGCGCATGAAGTTGGGCTTCACGATTACTATCCTGAAGAAGTAAAAGCTAAGTTTGGCGAGGCAGTCCGACAAAACATTGCGGCTCAAACGGTCAACCCTGACGCGCCATCAGGCGATGGCGTTACGGCGAGCGGCGCAAGAACAGCGATTGCGCAAGAGCGTTATGAAAATGACGAAGTTGAAAAGCCGCGCAGTGAAAATACCAGGCGGTCAAGCGGTCGGTCCGGATCTGGCGGCGATTCTAATTAATACATTATCAGGGAGCCATAATGTCTTGGCGGGTGGGTGCGATAAATCGAAGTGTTAGACAACCTCCTTTTTCATTTTTGAAAGATGAAAAGGGGGCGGCGACGATTTTTATCGTCATCATGTTTACATTTATGATCGCTTTTACTGGCATGATTATCGATATCGGCCGGATTATGAATATTCATAGCCAGGCCAATTCCTACGTAGACCGAACAACCCTTGCCGCTGCTGCAGAATTGGATGGTGATAGCGGCGCCATGACAAGAGCAGTGCGCGCAGCTTTTGGCGACGGAAACAGCGGTCCGATTGTCCCAACGGGATTCAGGTTTTCACTGTCTGGCGATAACGCGGTTTCAATCGCCCGAATGGTTTTCTTCTCGGCAATCACCGATGATGACCAAGACCCTTATGCACGGTCACCTCTGGCTGGCGACAGCCCGGTGTGTGATTGGACTCCGGGGGGTGGTCTGGATTGTTCTGCCTATAGCCTGACAGTTGCGGAGGCTGATCTGATTGCCGCCTTTGTTATGGTTGAGGCGACGACGGAAACTGAAAATTATATCATGTTCCCAATTGCCGCCTTTTTATCACCGGGCATAGCGACGGAGGCCTCTGTAGCGCCGCAGGCACTGGCGGGGTTTAAAAGAGAAGTATGCAATATCGTTCCTTTGTTTTTGTGCAATCCCAATGAGGAATTTTTGGGCTCCGGTGCGCCATTCTCGACGCCACCTGGTGTGCAGATTCACGGGAAAATGGGGGAGCAATATTTTTCTGGAAATTTTGGAATTATAAAAAGCTTTGATGGAAACGGCGCCAGTGATTGGCGCAATGCTATGGCGCGCGTCAATCCAAACACAAGCTGCGTTTCCGCCAGGTTTGAGGCTAAGGGCGGTTCGAATACCGGGCCGGTAAAGCAGGGCATGAATGTTCGGTTTGATATCTATGATGGCCCGATGGATAAAGATGATCCTGAGCTTGTGCCGGCGCCGAACGTAACTAAGGGCTTGGCTGTTGCAACAAATGGGCAAAATGCTGGCTGCACAAATGGCAATAACCCTACTTTAACAGGCGACACAATTCCTTTCCCACGAGACAACTGTTTTACAAATTCAGTCGGCGCAGGTTGTACAGATTCCCCCCAACCAGGCGACTCACATCGGTTTGGCGATGGGAACTGGGATCGCGCAGGTTACTGGGCGGCTAACCATGCTGATGGAGCCCCTCAGCCTACCGGCTATGCCACAATGTCACGATATGAAGTTTATCGTCATGAAATCGAAACCGAGCCTGGCGTACCGGGGCTCGTTGATGAAGCGTCCGAGAGTGGTTCCCCAACTTGTTCTGGCGCAATACCAAATATTGATCCGCGTGCAGATCGGCGTGTTTTGGTGGTTGCGGTAGCAAATTGCGTAGAGAACGCTGGGGAACTTGGAAACAATAGGCCAATTCCGGTTGAAGAGTTTGCAAAGGTCTTCATGACGGAGCCTATCGGCATTGATGATTACGATGCGCTTTATCCCAATGGGGAACCGTCGGATAATAAAGATATATATTATGAGTTAATTGGGGTTATCGAGCCTGGTGACGATGACGGCATTCTCCACGAATTTCCGGTTTTGTACCGATGAAGAAAGCCAAGGGAAATATACGACACAGGCGTCGCTTTTTAAGAGGAAACGACGGATCCGTCACGATCGAAACAGTGGTTCTGTTCCCGGTGATCCTTGCGGCGTTGGCTTTTAGCTTTGAGTTTGGGCGTCTTTTCATTGCGCATCATACGACAGTCAATAATGTTCGTGCCGCTGTTCGATATCTGTCACGATCAGACTTAACGGCAGCCCAGCAAGATACAGCGCGGGCCATCGTGCGCACTGGGCAGCCATCCGGCGCTACAGCGCCCGACTGGATGACCGGCGCCAACATTACAATTACGCCCTCTCAATCAACTTTTTCGGATACCGATTTTCGTACTGGTGGTCAGGTCATTCGCATACAGGCTGAGGTAAATTTTCCGCTCTCTCTTTTTGGATTCATCAATGATGGTCGCACCGGCGTTCCCATTACCATTGTTGAAGACATTCGGCACATAGGAGATTGACCGTGAAACGGGCGTCACTCTCCTTTTTGAAACGCGAAGATGGTTCTTCAACGATTGAGTTGGTCGTGTTGATTTTCGTCATCGTTGCGACTTGTTTCTTTGTCATTGAAGTTACCTTGTATCTTTTTTTCTCAGCCACCCTTCACAAGGCGGCGCAAGCCGGTGCAAGGGCTGCAGTTGTATCTACGCCGCTTGCGCCAGGCGTCCCCGCCAGAAATCAACGCACGGAAAATGGTATTTTTGGCGTAGCCTGCTCACATGCAAGCTCGCCATGTGTCTCTTTCGCGCCAGTGTCATGTACTGGCAGCGCCTGCACGCCGGCAGAATTTAACCGTATTTATGCACACATGAACGGCTTTGCCGGTCAGATACAGCCGGAAAACGTGACAGTAACTTACGATTGGACTGGACTGGGATTTGCAGGGGGACCCACTGTTCCTCTGGTTACGGTCACAGTTTCCAACGTGCCTTTCAGAACGGGCGTTATTGGGTTGCTGCTGACGAATGCAGGAATTCTGTCGAGCTTACCAACCCACACGGTAAGCATGACGGGCGAAGATATGAATCGGGGAGGTGCGCCGTGAGCGACGACAATGTGGTAGTGTTAGATTCGGCTATCGAACAAACGTTAAATTTTGACGGATTGCGCCTTCTTGCTGTGTTACGGTCTAAAGAAGCCGAAACATCAGTCACAAAGTATCTCTCAGAATTCGATGGCGTTGATTTTAAAAACCTGACCCTGGAAGAGTTTGAACAACAAGGCATAACGTCTGATGGCGATATGCCAGATATTCTCATCATGGAAGTCAAAGATGAAGCAGACGGGGCCAGTTGGATTAAGGCAATCAGGGCTGAAGAAGAAAACGAGCTTGTTCATATCTGCTTGCTGATGAAATCGCCAACAAAAACGGCAACCGTTAATCTATTGCGCTTAGGTGCTGATGATATTCTCTCGCTCACGCCAAATGATATTGAGCTTAGTTCATCTTTGGCGCGTTCAGTCTCTCACCGTGCGGGTAGCGATGGCCGCCTTGCCCAAAAGCCAGTTCGGACGATCGTTTTTATTCATGCATCCGGCGGGGCCGGCGCGACGACCCTTGCCGTAAACAGCGCGATTAAAATGCATCGTGCAGCAAAAGTTCACGGCGGCAAAGCATGTCTCCTTGACCTCGATATGCAATTTGGCGATGCAGATTTGCAGCTTGACCTGCCCATGCGGTCTAATCTTATTGATTTGATTAAGTCGCCTGACCGTCTTGATTTTCGAATGCTGGAAAACCTGATGGTTGAAGGCCCCGAAGGGCTACGCGTCCTGACTGCGCCTGAAGAGCCGCTGCCGATGGAGGCGATTTCCAAAAAAACGATAGAGCATATTATTTCCTTGGCACGGCGACATTATCGCTATGTGATTATCGATATGCCGATATCTCTGACCAGTTGGACAGACAGTATTCTCCGACGCGCTGATCGAATTTTCCTTGTAACACAAGTGAATGTTGTCGCTCTTAGATCTGCGCGCAGGTTGATCGATACCTTACATCAAGAAAACCTTGGTGAGATGCCTATTTCCGGTATCGCTAACAGATATCCGTCCAGAGGGCCTGGTCGAAAAATCACTATTTCAGAAGTCGAAAAAGCACTCCGCATTCCAATAAAAAAACAAATCCCAAATGATTACTCGTTGCTGATAAATAGCCTCGATCAGGGGCTGCCAGCTTCAATGAAACAGGAAAAAACAAAGTACACAAAAACGCTGGATAATTTGTTGGAGTCTTTCACTGAAATTTCAACTGACAAGAAGGCAAAGAAATTCGGCGGTTCATTCTTAAACTTTGGTGGGTCAAATGTTTGAACGATTTAGCGGTGTGCAGAATGGTTCATTTGAACCCAAACTCGCCTATGCCCATGGTGAACGGTTTGACGGCCTTACGGATGACACTGAAAACACGGTTGCAACCTATCTAAAAGTCGCAATTCATCAACGTCTTCTCGACAAAATTAATTTGAGCGCGCTTGAAAAAATGTCGCGAGAAGATATCGCGATTCAAATTTCACCACTCGTTCGAAAGCTTCTAAATGAAGAGCGCGCAGCGCTGAATTCAACAGAGTATGCAAAGCTTCTTGAAGAACTGCTTGATGAAGTTCTGGGTCTTGGTCCTCTCGAACCGTTGCTAAAAGATCCACAAATTTCAGATATTCTTGTGAACACTTGTAGCCAGGTTTTTGTCGAGCGCTTGGGTGTCCTGGAGAGAACGCAGGTGCGATTCAAAGATGACTCGCATCTTTTACGGATCATTCAAAAGATTGTTTCTGCTGTCGGGCGGCGGGTTGACGAATCGCAGCCCTGGGTAGATGCGCGCCTTGCAGACGGCAGCCGGGTCAATGCGCTATTGCCGCCATGCGCTGTTGACGGGCCGCTATTGTCTATCCGTAAATTCGCAAAGATCCCGTTCACCATAGATCGTCTTATCGAAAATGAGACGATCACTTCTTCAATTGCAGAAATTTTTGAAGTCTTGGTTGGGCTGAGGTTGAACGTCCTCATCTCTGGCGGCACCGGTACGGGTAAAACAACTTTGTTGAATGCTTTATCCAGTTTAATCAGCAATAACGAGCGCATCGTAACGATTGAAGATACCGCTGAACTCCAGCTTCAGCAGGACCATGTTGGCCGGATGGAAACACGCCCGCCGAACCTTGAGGGTGCGGGAGAAGTATCACAGCGCGATCTGGTGAAGAACGCTCTGCGTATGAGGCCGGACCGTATTATTCTCGGCGAGGTCCGCGGCGCAGAAGTGATCGACATGCTGCAAGCGATGAACACTGGGCATGATGGCTCTATGACCACCATTCACGCCAACACAGCGCGAGATGCGCTGACACGGCTTGAGCATATGACGGCAATGACAGGGTTTGATATTCCAACAAAGTCATTGCGCGGGCAAATGGCGTCAGCGATTGAGATCGTCGTTCAACTAAAACGATTTTCTGACGGTACTCGGCGCGTCGTCAGCATTCAGGAGATTACGGGCCTGGAAGGCGATGTTATTTCCATGCAGGAAATCGTTAAGTTCGTGCAACGCGGCGTCAGTGTTGATGGGCGGGTAATCGGCGAGCATGTGCCGACGGGGATTCGGCCTCGTTTTTCAGAGCGCGCAAAAGAATTAAGTTTCAACTTACCAGAAGCCTTGTTTAAGCCAGGCGCGCCGGAGCAGACCGGATGACACTATTTACACTACTTCTCAGTGTTGGCGGCGCAATCCTTGGCTTTTTCCTGCTGGTTGATGGCGTTTCATATTATTATGTCAACACAGGCGGGCGCGGCGCATCGCGAACTGACAGGAGATTGCGGTCCGAGCATCACCCTGAGCAAGTTAGCGCTATTGAGGTTATTGCTCGACAAGAGGGGTATACTTCCGCAACCCCTATTGGCCGGTACTTTGAAGATTTAAGCGTCAAAGCAAACATAAACCTGCCGCCTTATCGTATCTATTTGATTACCGCTTTCTTGCTTGCATTGCTGTTCTTGACAATGACAATACTGCTTCCTTTCATACCCAAAGAGATACTCATTATCGTAGCATTTGTCGTCGCGGCGATCCTTCCAATTTTCTATCTGAAGTCAAAGGCGACTGAGCGCGTTAACAAGTTTCAGGAGCAATTTCCTGATGCGATTGATCTCATTGTCAGGAGTTTGCGGGTAGGGCGACCTTTGAGTGCAGCTCTAACTACTATCGCTAAAGAAATCCCTGATCCGTTAGGCGGCGAGTTCGAGATTGCATCGCGCCAGATTGCGTACGGTAAAAATACGCCTGAAGCGATTAATGCGATCACAAAAAGGATTGACTTGAACGATGTCCGGTTTTTTGCCGTGGCCGTTCAAATCCATCATGAAGCAGGGGGTAATCTTGCTGAAATCTTGAGCGGTCTTTCAACGATCATTCGCGAGCGCTTTCAGCTCTTCCGCAAAGTTAAAGCTTTGACCGTAGAGGGGCGTTTTTCTGCATGGTTTCTCTCCTTGTTTCCTATCGTGATGATCCTTGTCATGGGCGGATTGCAACCGGGTTACTATGAGAGCGTAAGCAATGTCGCTTACTTTCCACATATCGTGGTGGTGACGTTTGTTCTTCTAATCATCAACGTCATAGCGATGAAGATGATGACGAAGTTGGAGGTTTAGCTAAGATATGGGCGCTACCATCATCACATTTGTTTTGGCTCTGGCATTGATTACAACCGCCTGTGTATTTCTTTACTCAGGCGTAAATGAATTTCTCGTTCAAAATTCAAGACTTTCGAGGCGGCTTAACCCTGGTGCATCATCTAATCTTGTAAAAGAAGAAGCGCTTGTTCCTGATGAAGGGATCATCGAGTCTGTTGAGAAATACATCACACCTGACGATCCCGATACAATTTCTGCAATCCAACGAAAATTATTGCTGGCTGGCTACAGAAATAGCTCGGCGGTGCAGACTTACTTCCTATGGAAGTGGGGAATTGCAATAGCAGGCTTCCTGTTTGCTTGTTTCTTCCTTGCCGCAACAATGACGAGGCTGAGCCCGTTCATTCCCTTATCGGCAATGATAATCATTGTCTTCGTCAGTTACTTTTTAGCGGATATGTGGGTCTTGCGGAAAGCAGCATATCGTAAAATTGCGATTGAGAACGCGTTTCCAGATGCATTGGACCTACTGCTAGTCTGTATCGAAGCGGGACATGGTCTCGATCAGGCTATTCATCGTGTTGCTGGCGAAACAAAAAAATCAAGCGCGGAACTATCTCAGGAATTATCGCAGATAGTATCTGAGCTAAGAGCAGGCAAAGATCGTGACAAAGTACTATCGGATTTTTCTGACCGAACCGGCGTCACTGATATTGCCGCCTTTGTAACGGTCATTAAACAAGCTGATCTCTATGGGGTCAGTATCGCAGATACATTGCGCGTCTATTCACGGGAAATGCGAAATAAAAGATACATGAAGGCTGAAGAAAAGGCCAACATGATGCCAATTAAGCTCGCGCTAGGGGCCATCGCATTTACCATACCGCCTGTAATTATGATTTTAATAGGCCCTTCAGTGGTACTAGTTTTGCGAGAGATGGCAAAAGCAGCCACGGTAGGATGATATGAACCGCCCACACAAACAACATTTGTTAACATGGTCTAGTCCGCTACGCTTAAGTGCTTTGGCACTGGTTGCATTAGCTGTTTCTGGTTGCTTTGCAACTAGCGGCGACGCGCCAGAAATTACGATCAAAGAGTTTCCTGCTGAAACAACAGTTTCTATGTCGGGTTGGGATTATATTTCAAACGCTAATTATCAAGGCGCTATTGCGGCCTTTCAGTCTGAGCTCGCCAAAACGCCTGATGACGTTAACCTTCAATATGGTCTTGCAGAAGCTTATAGATATACAGGAAAATATGACTGGGCAGAAAAACAATATGCAAGGCTTTTGGTAAATGATGCTTATGCTGCACGCGCCATGACTGGTATCGGTCTTGTGAAGTTGATGAGCTATGACGGAAACGGCGCTTATGAAATGTTGAATTCAGCTGTAATGGCTGATGATAAAGAATGGAAAGCCTGGCTTGGTCTGGCGCAATTAAGAGACAGTGGAAAAGATTGGGGGGGCGCTGATGAGGCTTATAAAAAAGCGCTTGGTCATACAGACAAAAGAGCGCTTGTTCTAAATAATCATGGAGTCTCATATTTTGCTCGCGGCGAAGAAAAACTCGCTATTGATTATTTTAATATGGCGCTTGCAATTAAACCCGGCTTCGAGCGTGCGTTGAGAAACCTTGATCTTGCTAAGGCGGCGACTGAAACTGAAATTCGTGAAAAAGAGTATTCTCACCTCGATGAGAAATACCGCGCAAAACGCTATAATAATAAAGGCTATATAGCGATGATGCGGGGCAATTATGCTATGGCCGACTTATTGTTTGACAAAGCGATTGAAGAACACCCGTCTTTTTATGCCAAAGCCCATAAGAACAAGCAGGCGCTTCAGACTCTCAAAAGTAAAAACCAGTAATTATCTGGGGCAATGCAAATGGTTCTCGGGGAATATTTTCTTTGGGGCGCCTTCGCTGTGTTGTCGCTCATAGCGACTGTAATTGATGCGCGCACCTATAAAATACCTAACTGGATAGTTGCTGCAATTGCAATTGCCGGACTGGTCTATGCAGGCGCCTTCGATACGAACAATTTCTTTACTCACGTCATTATCTCAATAAGTTTTCTTGCGCTTGGCTTCCTGCTGTATCAACTGATCGGATTGGGGGCTGGTGATGCAAAACTATTATGCGCTATTGGTTTGTGGTTACAGGTCAGCACACTGATGACATTTCTTTTTCTATTTGGATGGGCGTGCGCGTTGCTAGTTTTGGTTTTGATTATTGGTAGGCGGGTGACTGACAAGCATCATGAAACACCTAAACAACAGGTGACTATGTTCACAAAGGACGCGCCCGTTCCATTAGCGTTAGCGATAGGTCCGGCCGCAATGCTTGTTGCGGTGCAGCAGGTTCTCGCCCTTTAGTCGGGAGGCTGCATAGGCATTTTGGTCATATTGTGCTAAATTAGTAGATTGTCACGCCGCCTTCGGTTTTTGTGGGAGCCGGTAGGGGGACCACTGACCCCCCTTAGGGCGACGTGACATATTCCAAACTAGATCATCATGATGATTTATGCAAGAAGCATGCCAACTTACTTTCCCCAACAAATAAGCTGAATTTCTATAGCGCATTTGAAAATTGTCCCAACAAAAGCCTTGGGTGCACCACGTGCGCGCAGGCATCGAGTAAACGAATCTCAAGTGGCGGAGGGGGTGGGATTCGAACCCACGGGACGCTCGCACGCCCAACGGTTTTCAAGACCGCCGCATTCGACCACTCTGCCACCCCTCCGATTTGGGCGTCATGCGCCGAAGCGCTGTCGAAACGTGGACCGGGTTCTAACGCGCCTGTCTGAAATGACAAGACCAGATATTTGCCCGGCTCTTGCTCAAACGGTTAACGTAAGATTAACTCTTTCAAAGGCACGTCTGACAGCGTTCAATCGTGTCTAATAGCGCCAAATTTGCGGTGCTTCCGTTAAGAGTGTTCGCCAATGAGTGCGTCTTTTTTCAGCCGATCTTTGCCTGCCTATCTGGTTCTGGCCCTGATGCTAATCCTGTCGGCCTGTGCGACCCCGCGCTCATCGAGCGGCGGTGGGGGCGGGGTTTCCAATTCCTCTTATAAGATCGGCAAGCCCTATAAAATCAAAGGGCGCTGGTATCACCCGGCGGAAGACCCGTCCTACAACAAAGTCGGTATCGCCTCTTG
>BQJH01000062.1 GCA_021604605.1 Hyphococcus sp. | reverse complement strand
CCAGCACCTGGTCGATACCGGTTTTCCCCATCACAGGGCGTCATATTCTTGACAAGGGCGTACCGGCTGGTCCGGCGATAGCGACGATCTTGCAAGAAGTCGAACGTCAGTGGATCGATGAGGGCTTTCCCGATGAGGCTCGGACCCAAGCGCTCCTTGAAAAGGCTATGGCTCAGCCTGGCGTTTAAGAACTGCCTGTTCGTGCTTTGCCCTCAGCCTGTTACGTTTGATGTGTTATTTAGCAGAAAATGTCATGAAGGGGTTTGACCGCGCGCCATTCAATCGATTTGATACGCAAAAAAACAAAACGACTACTTCACAGGGAGAAGACCACGATGATGGGATTGATGATGGATCGGCCGCTTTTAACGACCGAAATCCTCAAACATGCGGTGCGTAATTACCGAAAAACAGAGATTGTTACACGAACCGTTGAGGGCCCTATTCATCGATATACGATCGGCGATAGTGAAAAACGCATCAACAAACTGGCGAACGCCCTTGTCTCGATGGGTGTTAAGGTCGGCGACCGGATTGGTGTTATCGGTTGGAACACAAATCGACAGTTTGAGCTCTACTATGCGGTTGGCGGTCTCGGCGCCGTCCTACACACAGTCAATCCTCGGCTTGGTCCGGAAAACGCAACCTTCGTGATCAATCACGCCGAAGACAAGTTCCTGTTTTATGATACGACCTTTGCGCCGCTGGTTGGCGCCATGCGTCCGCATTTGAAAACGGTCAAAGAATATTGCGTCTTGAGTGATGAAGAAAATGCCGGTGAAGCGGGTAAGGGCGCCGCGATATATGAATCGTTGCTCTCTGGTGAGAGCGATACGTATTCGTGGACTGACTTTGACGAGAACACTGCCGTAGCGATGTGCTACACGTCCGGCACGACAGGCGATCCAAAAGGGGTGGTTTATTCACACCGCTCTCTTGTGCTGCAATCATTCGCGACGATGCTGCCGACGGCGCTTGGGGTTACGGAAGGCGATACATTGTTGCCCGTTGTGCCGATGTTTCATGTCAATGCGTGGAACACGCCATATTCATGTTTGATGGGCGGAGTTAAACAAGTCTTTCCCGGACCACGCCTCGATGGAGAAGGCATCTATGAGATGCTTGAATCGGAAAAAGTAACTTACTCCGCAGGCGTACCAACAGTTTGGTTAGGGCTCTTACAGTATCTGGAAAAAACTGGCAAAGAGCTTCCTTACTTGAAGAAGGGGTTAAGCGGCGGCTCGGCTCTGCCAGAAGCGCTGATCCGAGGGTTTGCAAAATACGATGTCGAGCTACAACAGGGCTGGGGCATGACCGAAATGTCACCGGTTGGCACGGTCAACACGCTGCCGCCGCACATCCGGGAGCTTTCAGCAGATGAACGTATCCCTTACCAGTTAAAAGCGGGCCGATCTCTACCTTTTGTTGATATGCGGATTGTTTCTCCCGATGGCGATGTTCTGCCTTGTGATGGAGAATGTGACGGGCAACTGCAAGTACGTGGTCCGTGGATTATCAGCGAATATTATAAGTCGGAGAAACCAACTCTGACCGATGATGGCTGGTTCGACACAGGTGATGTGGCGATTATCGATGAGGACGGGTTTTTACAGATCACTGATCGTTCAAAGGACGTCATCAAAACCGGTGGCGAGTGGGTTTCGTCAATTGATATCGAGAACGCTGCGCTCTCTCATGAGGGTGTCGCTCAAGCAGGCGTTATCGGTGTCTATCATCCAAAATGGCAAGAACGGCCGTTGTTGATTATTGTCAAAAAAGAAGGCGCGAATCCATCAGCGGAAGAAATTATTGAATTTGTAAAACCAAATCTGGATAAGATCGCCTGGCCGGATGCGGTCGAATTCGTTGATGATCTGCCGCTTGGCGCTACGGGCAAGGTGCTCAAGACAGAGCTACGAAAAATGTTCAAGGATTACGAACTGCCTAGCTAGGTGGTCAGTTAGTTTTTATCCAGGCCGTGCTTAACGGCATAGAGCGCGGCCTGGGTCCGATCATCGACGCCAAGCTTTGCAAGAACGACGCTGACATAGCCTTTGACCGTGCCTTCGGTCAGGTCGAGGTCAAATGCGATCGCTTTGTTGCTTTTGCCCCGCGCAATCTCTTTTAAAATATCTAGTTCCCGGGGCGTGAGTTCCTCATGAGCAAGACGGTCTCCTGCGGCTCGCCGTAAAAGCTGTTTTTGAACGGCGGGATGAAAAACGGGTGCGCCGCGATGAGCGCTGTGGATCGACCAGAGTAACTCCTCACGAGACACATCTTTCAGAAGATATCCGGCCACGCCGGCGTCGATTGCTTCTTGCAACCGTAAGTCATCACCCAGAGTGCTTGTTAAAAGAACGACTTTTACTTCCGGTTGAGATTTGCTGGCGCGGGCCGCTGTTTCAATGCCGCTGATGCCTGGCAGGATCACATCCATCAAAACCACATCCGGTTTTTGTTGATCAATCAGCGTTAGCGCGTCTTCCCCATTGCAGGCCTCACCGACAATATTGAGCTCATCACCAAGAAGTGTGCGCAGTCCTTCGCGCACCATAGCGTGATCATCGACAATGAGTATGCGAATAGGGGCGCTGTCGGCCATGTCTTTCGTCTCCTTCTCCATATTACGGGAGAGGGAAGCGAACCTCAACGCAGACGCCGCCACTTTTGCTGTTTTCAATCTTCATTGATCCACCAGCGGCATTGGCGCGCGCGCGCATACTGTCGACGCCAATATTTGAAGACGCACGCGGTTCTGAAGGGTCAGCCGCCATACCGCACCCATCGTCAATAATGCGGTAAACATAGTCTTTTCCTTGACGGTGCAAAGATACGGACACTTTTTGCGCCCCGCCATGGCGAAAGGCGTTGGCGAGGGCTTCCTGCGTAATTCTCAACAGGGCCTCGTTCCATTCAGTGGCGATGCTTTCATTATTGCCGATATCGATTGTGACTTTGGCATGATCTGGTGTTGCTAAATCACAGTGGCGCTTTACCGCCGCCGCGAGTCCATTGCGGCGGGCAAAGGCGGCCATCGTCCCATCATCATCTTCTGACGGGCCTTTTAGTTCCACAAGCAGCGCCTTCATTTCGTTTTGAGCGAGGGATGCGATGTCGCGCAATCTTGCAATGCGCGTTTCCCCTTCTTCGGTGCTTTTTTCAAAACCTGGTCCGATAGATTGTGCGACCAGAGACAGAGAGAATATCAACTGGCTGACACTGTCATGCAGATCATGGGCAAGCCGTTGGCGTTCTCTCAAGCTCGCGTATTTTTGTTCTTTTTCATATGAACGGGCGTTGTTGATCGCAATCGCTGCGTGGCGTGCAAAAACCTCCAGCATGTTTAGATCATTGTCGCCGAACCGTTTCGGCGCATCAGCGCCAATGCCAAACGTCCCCATGATGTCACCCCGCCAGATAATCGGCATGCCGACAACACTGTCTTCGTCCATTCCTGCAAGTTGCGGTGATGTTAGATCGCCATATCGCTCGATGAGAACAGGCGCCCTGTCACGAAAGACTTTCCCCGCAAGGCCTTCTCCGGAAGCTGCCGTCGAGCCAAGTTCTTCAGGCGGCATTTTGTAAACGGCTTCGATACGAACGAAACGTCCGCTGGGATCAACGAGGCCGATCGACCCCCTGTCAGCGTCCAGGAGTTCGCATGCTTTTTGGACGATTGTGGTGAGCAGCGGGCGAAGCTCAAGCTCGCCCGATATCACCTCGATCATCTCCCGCAAATGATCCTGATCCGCCATAGGGGTGCGATCATCATTCATATGCTCTCCTTGCGCTATGCCGGGAAGACAGGCGCGCAATCCTGAAATTAGTTAGGCCTGAAATCAGATAGGTCATAGCATATAGTCAGGCTTGAGGGGGTGGACAGCGGAATTGGGGCCTGTCGTGGTTCGGATAAGGCGGCCATGACCAATTGTCTCTCTGGTGAAATTCGGATAGGCCATGCGCAAGAAAATGGCGTATTTGATGACACTGATGACGGAGGCACAGGACGTGACGGGCAAACTGGCGGTAGTATTTGGCGGATCGGGCTTTATCGGGCGCAATGTGGTGCGGGAACTGGCCAAACGCGGCTGGCGCATCCGGGTTGCTGTCCGCCGGCCGCATCTCGCTCAATTTTTGCGGCCGATGGGTGCCGTTGGCCAGATTCAGTTAAAGCAGGCGAATATTCGCCATAGGCCCTCCGTCGCTGATGCTTTGGAAGGCGCTGACGCTGTTGTTAATGTCGTCGGCATTCTACATCAGGACGGGCCACAGCGTTTCGACACGGTACAGTCCGGTGGTGCGGCAACCATTGCGCAGCTAAGCGCTGAAGCCGGGGTTGAAAATTTCGTTCAGATTTCTGCGATTGGCGCTGACGCAAATAGTGACAGCGACTATGCGCGGACAAAAGGCGAAGCGGAAGAAGCAGTTCGTCAGGCAATCCCGTCAGCAACAATTTTGCGCCCGTCCGTTGTCTTTGGTCAGGAAGATCAGTTCTTCAACAAGTTTGCTTCAATGGCGATGATCTCACCGGCTCTGCCCTTAATTGGCGGTGGGGAAACAAAGTTCCAGCCCATCTATGTTGATGATGTGGCCGACGCTGTGTGTGAAGCGCTAGAGCGCAGTGAAGCGCGCGGTAAGGTTTTTGAGTTGGGCGGCCCGCGTATTTATTCTTTCAAAGAGTTGCTGGAATTGATGTTGCGCGAGATCGGCCGCAAAAGGTTTTTGGCGCCGTTGCCATTTCCCATTGCATCTTTAATGGGCCTCGCCGGGCAAATCGTCGGCATGCTGCCTTTTGTGACACCGCCTTTAACAAGCGATCAGGTGAAGCTTCTAAAGTCCGACAATGTGGTTGATACAAGCGGCGACGTTGGCGTGCTTGGTGATCTTGGCGTTGACGAACCTCATGCGGTGGAAGCGATTATTCCGGCTTATATGGAACCTTACCGGCGTTATGGACAATTCGCTGAACGTCCTGCTTAATCCTTGTACCCGTTGGGGTTATTGCTTTGCCAGCGCCAGTGATCGGCGCACATGTCTTCAATTGTTTTGTCTGCACGCCAGTTAAAAAGTTCATTGGCGAGACGGGCGTCTGCATAAATTTCGGCTACATCGCCATCGCGGCGGGGCGCTATCTGGTAGGGAATATCCTTGTTTGAGGCGCGCTTAAAGGCGGCCACAGCTTCCAGGACTGAGACGCCGGCGCCAGTTCCAAGATTGACGTCAATGGCGCCGTTTTCCTCGCGAGCAAATAAATAGTCGAGCGCCGCAAGATGTCCGCGCGCAAGGTCAACAACATGAATATAATCTCTGACCCCAGTGCCGTCTCTTGTGTCGTAATCATCGCCAAAGATGCTGAGTTTTTCCCGGCGACCGACCGCAACCTGTGCGATGAAAGGAAACAGGTTATTGGGAACGCCGTTTGGATCTTCACCAATCTGGCCGGAAGGGTGTGCGCCAACAGGGTTGAAATAGCGAAGGTTGATCGCTTTCCATTTCGGGGCGGACGCGCATAAATCTTTCAGAATGTCTTCAATGAAAAGTTTGGTCCGACCATATGGGTTGGTGGCGCCGGTCAAGCCGGTTTCGTCAACCGGGTTCTGGTTTAGTTCGCCATAAACTGTCGCAGAGGAAGAAAAAACGATGGTGTTTGCATCTGCCGCTTCAAGTGCGCTGAGCAAGGTAAGCGCTGATCCGATATTGGTTTCGTAATATCGCACAGGTTCTGCGACAGACTCACCTACGGCCTTTAATCCGGCGAGGTGGATAGCGCTGTCTGCATCAAAGTCTTTTACAGCAGAGATAATATCGTTTTTATGGGCTGGGTTTATCAGATCCCGTTCCAGTAACTCAACGTTCCCCGGCGCCAATTTTGTAATACGATTGATGGCTTCAGGGTGTGAGTTGGAAAAATTATCGATGATTAAGACATCGCGTCCGGCGCCCAGCAGTTCAACAACCACATGACTGCCAATGTAGCCAGCGCCGCCGGCGACAATAATTTTTTGCGCCTTTTTTACCATCGGCTTATAATAAATCCTCTCGGCCGCGCTGTTTTAATTCTTCAACTAGCACCTTAACCTCTTGGGCATTATCACGCCGCGCGATGAGAACAGCATCGTCTGTCGCGACAATGATGAGGTTTTCAACGCCTGTTGCCGCAACGACAGGGCCGCTTGTGCGGATGATATTATCACGAGCGTTTACGGTGATAATATTATCGCCGCTTTGAGAGGCAACCTCGCTCCAGCTGCCAATGTCGGTCCACCCGGCGTCAACGGGCGCAACGATTGCAGCGTTGTCTGTTTTTTCCATGACCGCGTAGTCGATGGAGTTTGCCGGGCAGGCTGCAAATGTGGGTTCATCAAGACGCCGTGCGACGCCAGACATCACACTTTTCTCGAGAGCTTCTACAGCGCTGGCTTTGATCTTGGGGGCATGGGTTTCTAGTTCTTTGAGAATAGCGCTTGCTTTAAAGAGGAAAATCCCTGCGTTCCAGTAGTGTCGCCCATCTTCTAAATAGGATTTTGCGGTTTCTCTATCCGGCTTTTCTTTAAAAGCGGCGACTTTGTAGACGCTGTCAGAAATCGTTTCACCGGTTTCGATATATCCATAACCCGTATGCGGATGATCAGCTTTAATGCCGAAGGTTGCGATGAAGCCTTTTTCTGCGGCGGTCATCCCTTTTGAAACAGCATCACGAAATTTTTCTGCATCGGCTATGTGATGGTCAGCCGGCATCAGTAAAATGAGCGCGTCCTGATCGTGGCTGGCGACCCATGCTGCGGCAACGGCGGCAACGGCGGCCGTGTTGCGTGCGCAAGGTTCTAAAATAATTTCCCGTGGTGCGATTTCAACTTCAGCCAGCTGTTCAGAAACAATGGCGCCATGCTTGCCCCCGGCTATAATGACCGGTTCAAGATAGTTGACGTCGACAACCGCAGAAACACGAAGCGCTGTTTCCTGCAGCATGGATTTGTCGGTAACCAGATTTAAAAACTGTTTCGGGTGTGCTCTGCGTGACATTGGCCAAAGCCGTGTCCCGGCGCCGCCAGACATGATGACCGGTTGTATTTTCATAAGACAGTTCCCCGAAAAATCACTTGGTTTCCAGTATCAGCATGCGGCGTCAAATAAATCGTAAAGAAAGGGCGTCTCGTGGTTCTTTTTAGCCTTCTTATTCATCGAATCGGCGCCTCTCGCAAAGCCTTCGCGGCGATCATTTCTGGCCTCACCTAGGAAGACTGGAGACGCCAGAATTGCCGCCCCGCGCCACCTTTCCGGACATTAACCCGGAATAGGGCCTTTTTCGGGCCGGGTTTGTTTACTTTCGTGGATTGTTTGATACTTCCTCACGGCTAGAATATGCGGCAGAGACTATAGGGGCGATATGATGAAGATAAGTGACTGCGCAGTAAGATGCGTTGCTCTGAGTGCTGTTTTCTTTTTGGCGGCTATTTTTCCTGCTCATGCGGATGGCGCCAAAAAATCCCAACGCGGGGATGTGCATCATCTAGGCTATCTGGAGAATGTTGAGGTCGGCAAGTTGGGCCTGGAGATGAAGGGCAAGCTTGATACCGGCGCTGATACCAGTTCGATCCATGCATATAACATTGAGGTCTATAAACGCAGTAAGCGCGATAATTGGGTCAAGTTTCGGCTGATTGGAAAAGACGGTCGATCCATTAGATATGACCAAAATGTCGTGCGGTTTGCACAAATCAAAACCAAAACGGGCGGCACAATAAGACGCCCGGTTATCCACTTGCCGCTCTGTGTTGGTGGTGTCGCCGGATTGGCTGAGATAAACCTGGCGGACCGGGGTGACTTTGAGTTTGACATTCTGATTGGTCGCGAATTTCTCGCAAACCGGATTTTGGTTGACTCCGGTCGCAGCTTTGTCGCTGTAGACAGTTGCGGAAGCGATGATGATGAATAGTTTGCGCCACGCGCTTTTATTGGGCGCGGCGTTAATTTTGGCCGGCGTCGCGGTCTTTTTGATCAAGGTTTTTTCGCTGGGCTATCCCGTTGCGTCCGACGCGACAGAGACTGTCTGGGATTTTGAAATCTTTCTTGAGTTTGACGGGCGTGATGAGCCAGCTCGTCTGGAGGTTTATTTGCCTGCCGGCGATGTGGCGCGCACGTTCCCGCAGGAGCAGTTTTATAATGGTCCCTTCGGGCTCAACCTGACGACGGAAACAGAAACCAGAAATCGCAAGGCGATATGGACCTACCGTTATCCCAGTAATCGGAAAGTCTTGCGTTATACGGCGCAAACAATTGGAGAAACAGGCGCGACGCCTTTGCCAGACAGCTTTACCAAGGCGCAAAATAAGGCTGCCTTGTTTGAGGCCGACCCGATTAAACGACAGGCGTTTATCGTGTGGTCGGGGGATTTACGCCGCCGCTCTGCGGATGATTTGTCCTTTGCTGACCTCGCATTGAAAGAAACTTTTGAAACACGCACCGAAAGCGAGCAATATGCTGATGAAATCGCCGTCCTTTTAGAAGGGCGAACTGGCGTTATTGGCCGCCTTGAAATTGCGCGGCAAACTTTGCGCGATGCTGGAATTCCGGCGCGGATTGCCAATGGCGTTTACCTCACGGAAGCGCGGCGCAGGGTCGATATTCGCCATTGGCTCGAATATCACTTGGATGGAAAAGACTATCGGTATTTCCCGGACGGGGATCCGGCGCGATTTTTCACCATCTGGTATGGCCCCGATGATCTCGTGACGGCCCGCGGCATAGATGAGCTTGATATTCAAATCGCATTGCAGGAACGCCGCAACGCGACGGTTGATGTTGTGCGTCAGTCCGGCAATGGCGCCCCGCGCATCGATAAAGTATTTGGCTTCAACGAATTACCGCTAACAACGCAGCTTGTTTACAAAGTTCTCGTGACCATTCCGGTTGGCATCACGATCCTGGTTTTCTTGCGTCAGTTTATCGGGTTCAAAACGCTCGGTACATTTATGCCGGTTCTTATCGGGATAGCATTTCGGGAGACGGCGTTGATTAACGGGCTCCTCCTATTCTCAACATTGATTGCGTTAGGCCTTGCGCTCAGATTTTATCTGGAGAGGCTGCAGTTATTGCTGGTGCCGAGATTGGCGGTGGTCGTCATCTTCATTGTTATGGTGATGGCTGGTGTCACGATTGCCCTTACAGGCTCAAGTCAGGCGATCGGGCTTTCCATCTCTCTCTTCCCGATTGTGATTTTGACGATGACTATTGAACGAATGTCGATTGTCTGGGAGGAAAGTTCTGCATCGGAAGCGATCAAGCAAGGCTTGGGTAGTCTCGCAATCGCTAGTGTTTCCTACTTGGCAATGTCAAATGATCAGGTCGAATATTTGATGTATCAGTTCCCTGAGCTTCTTCTGGTGTTGATGGGCTTGTGTGTTCTGATGGGGCGTTACACAGGGCTTCGTTTGAGTGAGCTTTGGCGGTTTCGCGAGTTGGCGAAATAACGATGCTGGGCACTTACAGAGCATTAAGGCGAAATGGCGTGATTGGGATTAATGAGCGCAATCTGCGTCTTGTTAACCCGAACAACCCGCGTCGCTTGATGAATTTGGTCAATGACAAGCTCGAAACAAAGCGTGTTGCTGAATTTGCGGATATTCCGGTGCCTGAACTGTTTGGCGTTGTCCGTGATGCGCGCGATATGCGTAAGCTGCCGGAAATGATGGACCATGCCGATGGGTTCGTGATTAAGCCGGCGCAAGGGTCTCAGGGCAAAGGGATTTTTGTTGTTGATGGGCCATTAAAAGGCGGCTGGCGTCTTGCCAATGGTCGACGTGTGTCACTTGATGTGATCAAGTTTCAGATCAACAACATTCTTTCCGGTATGTATTCCCTTGGCGGGCAACCTGACAAAGCGTTGATTGAATATCGCGTGAAGTTTGATGATGTATTTGGCAAAGTCTCGTTCAAGGGCGTGCCGGATATTCGGGTGATCGTTCTGAAGGGAATTCCGGTTTTTGCCATGTTGCGTCTGCCAACGGCAGAGTCCGACGGCAAGGCTAATCTGCACAAGGGCGGCGTTGGCGTCGGGGTTGATCTTGCAACGGGTCTTACATTGCGCGCCATGCAACATGATCAAATGATTGAAACACACCCTGATACGGCGCATCCGTTGGAAAATATTCAGGCGCCGTATTGGGACGATATTTTGATGATGGCCGCGCGCTCTTACGATGTAACAGGTCTTGGTTATATCGGCGTAGATATTGTGCTTGATCGAGAGAAGGGACCATTGCTGCTTGAGCTTAATGGCCGCCCAGGCATTTCTATTCAAATTGCCAATCGGATTGGTATGCGCAGCATTCTTGATAAAGCCGCGCACTATACAGACAAAAAGCTCGACGCTGCGAAACGGGTAGAGGTGGCGAAATCTTTGAGCGCTTCAGTGGAAAAAATACCGATGGCAGATGGTCGTGAAACGCTCTCCGAGGCCACGACACAAGCGGCGCCCTAGCGTACTAGTTTTTTTGCGGCTTTTATTTCCTGCATCTGATATTTAATGAATGCTGGCAGCACAGCAAGATTGGTTTTTGTATCCAGCCCATCCGCAAGGCGGTAAATGTTCTCATAGAAAAACGCGATGACGCCAAAGCCGTTCAATGCTTTGATGAGATCAATGGAAGATGTCGGCCCAAAAATACCCGGCCCGATGCGTAAAGATTTTTCCCATGAAGGCGCTTGAGCCATCTCACGATTGATCAACTTGTTTGGAGCTTCCGGGTCAACACACAGCGGGCGTGCAATGCCGCATAAATCGCAGGCGCCGGAAGCGAGAGCGGCTTCCATCCCATCTGGCGTTCGAAATCCACCAGTAACCATCAACGGCATAGAGGTGACTTCGCGAATTTCTTCCGCGTAAGTCATAAAATAAGCTTCCCGTGCGCGTGTCGATGCGCGTTTTTCTTCTTCATGTCGTGCTTCTATGCCCTCGATATCCATCATGGCGGGTTGCTCATATGAGCCGCCTGAGATTTCAAGCAGATCAACACCGGCGTCGTTTAGCCACGACGCGACTTGCTTGCTGTCATCGGTGCTAAAGCCGCCTTTTTGAAAATCTGATGAGTTAAGCTTTACGGCAACGGGATAACCGGACCCGACATTGGCGCGCACATCTCGAATGATTGTCATCAACAGGCGTGCACGATTTTCTAGACTGCCACCCCATTCATCATCACGCAAATTTACCAGCGGGTTTAAAAACTCTGAAATCAAATATCCATGAGCGGCATGAATTTGTACGCCGGTAAAACCGGTTTGCTTGGCCACGGAGGCGGCGTGAACAAATCGCTGAATAACATCTTCAATTTCCGCACCGGAGAGCGCGCGGGGTTTGGCAAAGGTTCCGCCGGGCAAGCCAAGTTCAACAGCGGAAGGGGCCACGGGCTCGGTCGCGACAATTTTTGGTGATTGCCGTCCGGCGTGAGAAATTTGCATCCAGATATCTGCGCCGCCATCGCGCGCCGAACCAGACCATGCGCGCAGCGCGCTCAACTGTTCGTCAGACTGCGGACCATCAATTGCAACATTGCCGGGCCGTTCAAGATAACGCCGGTCGACCATGACATTGCCAGTGAGCAATAGTCCGGCGCCGCCTTCGGCCCAGCGCCGGTAGAGCGTGACATGCCGCCCCGTTGCACGATTATATTCATCGGCCAGCCCCTCGGTCATTGACGCCTTGGCGATGCGATTTTTCAAAGAACCGCCGCTAGGTAGGGAGAGGGGCTTATCGAGCATATTGGACATGGATTTTTTCCACAGGTGGGTGCGTTGAGCCTTAAACTCCCATGTTCGCCGCTTCTCTGCAATCAGCAAAGCCGGTAACTAAGTCGGAGCTCTTGCCCGGCGCGGCTGCATCGGCGACAAGTGCGCCATGCCAGACCCGTCAACATTGCCGCCAATTCTCACAGCTATTGATGGCCCGGTTTACATCGTCACCATGAACCGCCCGGCGCGGCGCAATGCGGTTGACCGCGAAATGGCGCAAATGCTGGCTGCTGCGTTTCGCGCCTTTGATCGGGAGCCTGATCTGTCCGTGGCGATCCTGACGGGGGCTGGCGGGCAGTTTTGCGCTGGCGCTGATCTAAAAGCGATCAGCGAGGGCAAAGGCAACAAGATTGAGGCGGAGGGGGATGGCCCCATGGGCCCAACCCGGATGCAACTCTCAAAACCGGTGATTGCTGCGGTTGAAGGCCATGCCGTAGCTGGCGGGCTTGAACTGGCGCTTTGGTGTGACTTGCGGGTTGCCGCTAAAGGTTCAACTTTCGGGGTCTACTGTCGGCGTTTTGGCGTCCCGCTGATCGATGGCGGGACGGTGCGCCTGCCGCGCCTGATCAGCCAGTCGCGGGCGTTGGACATGATCCTCACCGGGCGCGGC
>BQJH01000061.1 GCA_021604605.1 Hyphococcus sp. | reverse complement strand
CGTAACTGTGAACGGTCCGCTTGACGGCCGCCTTGAATTTCAAATGAATTTTGCCGGCTCTGGCAACGTCGCCCTCAACCAACAATTTGTGAGAGTGCCTGTCGACTACAAGATCACTCTGGACGCTGCACTCTTAGAGCTATTGAATCAGGTAAATTTATCTCGAGACATCAAACTTCAGATCGAACAAGCCGCGACGAGCGAAGATTAGGCGAAATCATGTCAAAGAAGGCATAATTGGCCTCGATTTCGCCTTATGGGGTTATTATGGGTTTGTTGTTGCGTGAAAATGAGTAAGGTAAAAACTGAAAATAGAGGTTCGGCGATGGGACTCCAAAATCACATGACATTCGGCGCGCTAACGCGCATCTCGGCTGCCCCAATAGTTTTGGCGCTCGCTCTTAGCGCCTGCACTACAGTGCGGCTTGAAGGGGGCGACAAGCCCATTGAGGTCAATCTGAATGTCAAAATCGATCAGGAAGTCCGCGTAAAGCTGGACAAAGAGATCGAAGATCTTATTTCCGATAATCCGGATATCTTTTAAGGAGGCCGGTCATGAAATATATTAAACACCGATTATCATCAGTATTTTCTGTCCTTGCCATTGTTGCAGCTCTGATTTTCTCTGGCGCCTGGGCCGCTAGCGCGACCATCGAACAGGCAAAGGATAATTGTATCGTTGGAGAACAGATCGACGGATATCTTGGCGTTGTGACAGGCGCCAACGCGAGTGATGACTTGCGCCGTGAAGTTCGCGATATAAACCAAAAACGCAAAGCGGTTTATGCAGACTTGGCCCGGCGTAATGGCGTTTCGATACAGGTCACCGCGCAATTAACCGGAGAAAAACTTGTGAACCAGGCCGGACGCGGCGAATGCGTACGAGACACAAGCGGCCGCTGGATTAAGCGCTAAGCTTTAAGCCTGATCCACAACCTTCTTGGCCAATATTTAGGCCTATGGATCTGGCTCTTAAAGATTTTATCTTTTCTGCCGCGAATCGGTGATAAAGGGCTTTCAGTATTAGAAAGCCCTTTTTCATGTCGCACGCGCAAGAAGCCGCTCCTGTTTCCTCCACCGATCAAGCAGACGAAAGCGAGCTCGATGCTGTCGCTTTATCAGCCCTCATCTCCTCCAGGGTTTGTCACGACCTGATTAACCCCGTGGGCGCTATTGGCTCCGGCCTGGAGGTGCTGGACGACCCGGCTATGGAAGAAACGATGCGCGATGCAGCGCTGACATTGATCCGTTCTGGCGCAAAAAAAGCGCTCGCCCTTTTGAGCTACGCCCGCCTTGCATACGGCTCTGCCGGAGGGTTTGGCGCACAGATCAGCATGGAAGATGCTCAAAAAGCCCTCACCGAGCTATATGACACGACAAAGGCTGACCTTGATTGGCAGATTGGCGGCGGTCTCGCGGCAAAAGAAAATGTCAAAGCCCTGATGGTGCTCGCCTATGCGGCGGCTGACTGTATTCCGCGCGGCGGGACGGTATCCATCACCGGCGATATCAGCGATTTTGAAATCACCGCCAGTGGCAAAAAGCTTCTCCTGCAAGATGATCTTGTGAGAGCTTTAAACGGCGACGCGACAGAACTCGCGCCCAAATTCACCCCGGCCCTGCTCGTTCACAAGCTTGTCACAGGCGCAAAGGGTAAAATTGCCGTCGAAAAGTCTGAAGAGAAGGTTACCTTTAAAGCCGCCTTTTCCGCCTAAAGATGCAGCAATTTTGCTGGCGTTAATATTTGAATAACACGCAATCGTGACAATAGCCCATATCAGACCGGTGCATTGGCGCGTCGGCAAAATAAGTGGAACCCATCATGAGCACGAACAAAACATGTCTCGTTGTCGATGACTCTGAGATCATTCGTGAAATTGCGATGCGGATCATCACAGATCTAGGGCTGAAGGCAGCCCAGGCGCAGAACGCTCCAACCGCAGTTGATTTTTGCAAAGAGCATACACCGGCCGTTGTCTTTCTGGATTGGGATTTACCATCCATGGGCGCTTTGGATTTCTTGCGCGGCGCTGGCAAATTTGATGACGACAAAAAACCGACCATTGTCTTATGCGCAACGGAAAATGACCCTCAGCAATTCACGCTGGCAAAGGCCGCAGGGGCCGCGCATCATATTCTGAAGCCATTTGACAAAACTGTTATTGCAGAAAAGCTGGCTGAGATTGGCCTTATTGAAGGCGCAATGAAATCAGAAAAGTCTGCCGTCGCTCAATAAACGCTGTATGATTGGCCTGATGGCGCAGCATAAATCAGCGCCCGGGAAAGAATGCTTCCATGCCGATAATTCAGCTTATTGTTCTGGCGCTTATCCAAGGGATCACAGAATTTCTGCCGATCTCGTCCTCAGCGCATCTGATCCTCGCGCCTCTGGCCGTTGACAGTTGGGCCGATCAAGGCCCCTTAATCGATGTAGCCGCGCATGTCGGTTCGCTCTTTGCCGTTCTCCTCTATTTCAAGAATGAAACAGCAATGCTGTTTCGTGGCGGGGTCGACACGCTTTGCTTACGCGCCAGCCCTGACCGTAAGCTATTTTTATATGTCGCTGCGGCGACGATCCCGATCATAACAGCAGCGGCGTTCGTCGTCTCTTTTGACTTACTGGACGCCTTACGGTCACCGGTTATCATCGGCTGGGCCAGTATCATCTTCGGGCTATTGCTATGGCATGGAGATCGAGCGCCCGCCGTCAAAGATGGCCTCGACAGGATCGGATGGCGGGAAGTCATCACCATTGGCGCGGCGCAGGCGCTGGCGATTATCCCCGGCGCCTCACGGTCTGGCGTGACCATGACAGCAGCCCGTTACCTTGGCTGGACAAGACCAGAAGCCGCACGCTTTTCTATGCTTTTGGCGATCCCGACAATATCCGCCTTTGGTTTATTCGCCGGGCTGGAACTGGCGAGTGAAGGCTCAACCACCAGCCTTGCGGCAGCTGGCATTGTCGCGGCTTTGTCGTTTCTATCAGCTTATGGCGCAATTTTGCTGTTCATGAAATTAACCCAGCGGATCAGTTTTACGCCTTTCGTGATTTACCGGCTTTTGCTTGGCGTCGCGCTTTTATACTTCGCCGGGAATCTTATTTGAGCCCCTTGTCACCATGACCTTTTTGCCGCCAAACTTACGCGCTGCAATTGGCCACTTTTAGCATGCATAAACTATCATCATGAGCACTGAAGACACACACAGAACAATCACGGCTGATGGCGTTCATCATGCTGCGCACCGCCTCGCCGGCAACGCGATTGAGACGCCGCTAATAGAAAATGAATTTCTCAACGACATTGCCGGTGGGCGTGTCCTCGTAAAGGCTGAAGTATTGCAGCATTGCGGGTCGTTTAAATTTCGCGGAGCTTATAATCTAGTTTCAAAGATACCTGCGCAAGAACGCCAACGCGGTGTGCTAGCTTGGTCATCAGGCAATCACGCGCAAGGGATCGCCCGCGCGGCGCGCCATTTCGATACGCCAGCGACAATTATTATGCCCGCGGACACGCCCGATATTAAGACTGAAAAAGTGCGCGCCTTCGGGGCCGATATTATTCCTTATGATCGGTATTCAGAAGACCGGGAAGAAATTGCAAAGCCTATCCAAAAAGAACGCAATATGATCCTCGCGCCTTCTTACGACCACCCCGATATTATCGAAGGACAAGGCACACTGGCGCTGGAAACGGTGGCGCAGGCGCGCAACCAAAATGCAGAAATTGACGCTTTCATTATTTGTTGTGGCGGCGGCGGTTTAACATCAGGCTGCGCAACTATTCTGGAAGAGATTTCTCCCAAAACAGAGGTGTGGATTGCAGAACCAGAAGGCTTTGACGAAACCTGGGCGTCCATAAAAAGCGGCAAGCGTCAGCGTGCGGACATTACACAACGGACAATTTGCGACGCCATTGCAACGCCAACTCCCGGGCGTCTGACATTTCCCATCATGCAACGTCTGGTCAAAGGCGGTGTTTGCCTCACCGAAGGCGACGTGGCCAAAGCGATGCTTTTCGCCCTAAAATATCTGAAACTGATTGTTGAACCCGGCGGCGCTGTGGCGCTCGCTGCAATTCTCAGCGGTAAATATGAGGCACAAGGCAAAGTAACAGCAATCACGCTTTCCGGCGGTAATGTTGATCCGACGCTATTTGCATCTCTTATCAGTCGGGCGCAGGGCTAGAAACCCTTTGTATTACAGTAAGATACAGCGCCCGCTCCGGAAGACCGAGGTGGGTAAAACTCAACCATTGAACCGTTATAATATATCATTATCTTATTAAGTGTAACTGTACTGATCAAACTGACGCCCTATTCACCGTTTGATAGCGAATATAGGGCAACATTGAAGGCGATCGCGAAAAGGTAAATTGGGCGCCAAAACGGTGGCTCTTGGAACATCATGGAAGACACAACTTTACCCATGTCTACTTCATCAAATGATCTTGCTGAACTTGGCGGGCGCAAGCTTGTTTATATTCGCGCTATTCCGGCCAGCGATGTGATGGGTGATCTTGAAAGTGAGTTTGGCGATGTTGAACTCGACTTTGAAGCGGACGCAACAATTTACTCCGTGCATGCCGCCGACGGGGAACGCATCGCTCTTGTTGGCGACCGCGATCTGGCATTCGCAGCAGCGCGCCAATATGAGATGAACCCCGTCAGCGTTCACTAACACAATTTCAGAGACGTTTAATTTCAGGCTGTGTGTTTAAGCAGCGTCATTTTGCTGATCGCTAACCGCAATTGCAAAAATTGACTCCGCAGAATCCGCGCCGCGTAATGCATCTCGCATATTACGATTGCGCAACAGCCGTGAAACTTTGGCCAGCGCTTTTAAATGCGCCGCAGTCGCGTTCGCTGGCGCAAGCAGCATGAAGACAATATCAACTGGCTGATCTTCAGCGCTATCAAAACTGACCGGCGTATCAAGCAAAGCCAGCACACCAGTAATCTTGTTAAGGCCTTCAATTTTCGCGTGCGGGATAGCAACCCCATCACCGACACCGGTCGAGCCTAATTGCTCACGCTCCAACAGCGTCGCAACGATTTCTCCGGTTGGCGCATCCACAAGCTTCGAAGCGCGCTCGGCCATGCTTTGCAGGACTTCGCGCTTACAACGTGCTGTCAATTTGTGGATTACACCCTCTTGGGTAAGCAATGAATACAATCCCATTACACTCACAATACCTTATTCGCCCACACAACTTGCAACCCCAAAACTCTATCAATAGCTGCTTGCTGTACCCTTACCACGATCATTATTCTATGTGCCAATTTGAGAAAATTGGGCTTTATCGGGACGGATCAATCCAGCCTATATGGCCGTCGCGACGGCGATATACAACATTAATTCGGCCATGGGCAGCATTCTTGAAAACCACCGCTGGCTGCTCTGAAAGATCCAATTGCATCACAGCAGCCCCGACCGTCATCTCTCGCAATGAGGTCTGGCTTTCTGCGATGACCACCGGCGTTGGGTCGCCTTCCGGCGCCGCATCATCTTCGCTCTCGTCCTTGAGAGGCTCCAATAGATAATAGGATGCCGCCTCAGCCGGAAGAGGGTCCTTGCCGTTCGCATGGTGGTCCTTCAAACGGCGTTTATATCGGCGAATTCGCTTTTCAAGCTTGTTGAGGCTCTCGTCAAAAGCGCCATAAGCGTCCCCACCTTCCCCGTGGGCGGCCAAAAAGACCCCGGAGGCCAGATGGGCTGTCAGATCGCAACCGATCAGGTGGCGCTCCTTAGAAAAAGTGACGGAGGCCTCAGCCCCCCGGTCAAAATACTTCCTCACACCTTCTGTGAGCCGGTCATTGACATGGATCTGCAGCGCATCGCCGAGTTCCATATTCTTTCCGCTGACCTGAATTTCCATTGAAACTCCTCGTCCTGGCCTGGTCGCCTGCTTGCCGATATCTACTATAGATATAATCCGCCGAAGGGCGAATTAAACACTTAGATGGCGCTTTGCAACATCGCTCTTCGGCGCTGGACAGAAGACGGGATATTCAGGGTTTCCCGGTACTTGGCGACTGTCCGGCGGGCGATGGATATGCCCTCATTTTCGAGGATTTCGACGATCTTGTCGTCTGACAGGATGGTCGATTCTGTCTCAGCATCGATCAATTCACGAATATGCTGGCGTACAGCCTCTGCTGAGTGCGCCTCACCACCACTGGAAGAGGCGATTGAGGCAGTGAAGAAATATTTTAATTCAAATAGACCACGCGGCGTCGCCATATATTTATTCGACGTCACCCGCGAAACTGTCGATTCGTGCATCTCAATCGCATCGGCAACATTTTTTAAATTCAATGGACGCAAGTGCTTTATGCCGTGAACAAAGAACTCATCTTGCTGGCGCACGATTTCACTTGAAACTTTTAAGATTGTTCGCGCTCTTTGATCGAGACTTTTGGCGAGCCAGGTCGCGTTTGAAAACTGATCGATGACAAAGCTCTTGTCATTTTCACCGGTGCTGACCGATGAAATTTCCGCATAGTATCTTTGATTAACCAGAACCCGCGGTAACGTCTCGCTGTTTAACTCAACTTTCCAACCGCCATCTTGCGCCTTACGCACAAAGACATCTGGCGCAACCGCCTGAACCATCCCGCCGCCATAGGCAAACCCTGGCTTTGGTGTTAACGCACGAACCTCAGCAATCATCTCACGCACATCTTCTTCTTCAGATTGCGTGACTTTCATGAGGCCTTTCAGATCTCCTTTTGCAAGAAGCTCAAGGTTCTCAATGAAGGCCTGCATAGCCGGATCGCAGCGATCGGTCTCTTTAAGCTGTAATTTCAAACACTCTTTGACGTCACGAGCGCCAACACCGCAAGGATCAAAAGAGGTGATCAAGGCATGGGTTTTTTTGACGTCATCAAAGTCGGCGCCAAGCCGCTCCGTAACCGTCTCAAGGGACTCACCAAGATATCCAGCTTCATCAATCAGGTCGATCAAGTATGCGCCGATAAACAACTCTGTCGGGTTACGCGTTGCAACATGAAGTTGCTCGGTTAAATGTTCGGCAAGTGAGATTTCCTTGCTGAGCGTCGCATCAAACTGACGGTCATCACCGCCCTGACGCGCGCCACCGCTAACGGAAGACCAGTCATTGGTCTGATAATCAGAAGCCGCTGCATCACTGGCGGAACTGCCAGGGTCAACATCTTCATATTCCACGTCCAGAGACTCGCGCGCCTCTGTCACGGCGCCGGCGTCGTTCAAATCAACTTCAGAGTTTGAAGTCGCCTTCTCTTCTTGTTGCTTTTCCCCGCGCCGTTCTTCGGGCGCGTCCGCCGGGGTTTCATCGCGTTCCAGAAATGGGTTTTCTTCGAGTTGCTCTGCGACAAACTCGGAAAGCTCAAGGTTAGACAGTTGCAGCAGCTTGATCGCCTGCTGCAATTGCGGCGTCATAACAAGCTGTTGAGACTGCCTTAACTCAAGTCTTGGTCCTAAAGCCACATTTCCCCCTTACCCCAGGGTCACATTTGAAAACGATCGCCGAGGTAAACTCGCCTGACATCCTTATCCCCGACAATATCGCCGGGCGCTCCCTCCAACAGTACTTCACCTTCGTGAATAATGTATGCACGATCAATAATATCTAATGTTTCCCGGACGTTATGGTCCGTGATCAGGACGCCCAACCCGCGTTCCTTAAGATGAGTAACCAATTCACGGATTTCTGCGATGGCCAGCGGATCAATACCGGCGAAAGGCTCGTCCAGCAGCATAAAGGAAGGCGCCGTCGCCAACGCCCGTGCGATCTCAACGCGCCGCCGCTCCCCGCCAGAGAGCGCCAACGCAGGGGCGCCGCGCAGATGCGTGATGTGGAATTCGTTAAGAAGATCATCAATAATTGATTGTTGTTTACCTTTATTCTTTTCTACCAGTTCGACCACAGCGCGGAGATTTTGCTCTACCGTTAACCCTCTAAAAATTGATGCTTCCTGAGGAAGATATCCAAGGCCAAGACGGGCGCGCTGATACATCGGCAGGCTGGTCACATCATGACCATCAATAGAGATCGATCCACGATCAGCGGCGATCAACCCGGTAATCATATAAAAACACGTGGTTTTACCGGCACCATTTGGGCCTAACAGACCAACAGCCTCACCGCGCTTAACGCTCATGGAAACACCGCGAACCACTGGACGGCGCTTAAATGACTTACCGAGGTTTTCGGCCGCCAAGCCCCCTTCATGTGCACTACGCGCCGGACGAGGGGTTTCCACTATTGGCTGCGCCTCACTTCGGGATGGTTCTTCGACGATCGTATCCATATTATCGCTCATTAAGGGCGTCTCGCTCTAAGGTTTTGTAAACAGTTGGGCCAATCTTAACTTTATTAACTCTCTTCATTGCCGTTCGTGTAGAAAATCCCCCGGATCCGCTTGCCCGCTTCAGGTATAAATTTCACTTTACCCGTATCAATCCAATAGACGACGGCGCCTGCAGACATAACCTGCTTGCCTTGGGTAACAATAACATCATCGCTTATGGTGATTGCTCGCGTCTTTTCATCATAGTCAGCGCGCGCGCCCGTTATGGCCTCTTGCCCATTAGAATATCGAACAGACCCGATCGCCGTTAGGGATTTGAACTCACCTTCTTCTGAGAGGTTCGCTTCAATCCGGTCGGCTGTTAAAATCGCTTCAGCTTGAACAACGCGCACATTCCCCGTCCACACCGCTACCTGATCCTGAAATTCCGCCGTCTCGCTTGTGATATCAATAGGCTCATCACTTGAAGAAGAAAGTTGCGCCTGGGCGGCGCCCGCCATCAACACAAAGGAACTAAAGGTAAAAAGACATAAACGGTTCATAACAGGCTTCTTTATTTATTCCGGTTTCGGTTCAGTATCGGTAGTCTCATCAGTCTTCGGCTTGCCGAAACTTGCTGACTTGGGATAGATGCGCATACTGACATTGCCCTCAAAAACGACACGCCCATCTGCACGGTATGCTTTCATTCGATCAGCACTCAACTGCGCGCCGTCCGAGCCCTCTCCCCCGACGCCCGCATCCCCCACAACAGTCTCTTCATCCATGATGACCGTCGCTGTTGGCAAACGCAGTACATAATTCTCCGCCCCAATCTTATGTTCCAGTTGAACATCATTGGTCAATTCCAGGATTTTGTCCTCAGAACGGTAAGTTCCGTTATCCGCCGTCACAGCAGACGTTTTATCATCCCCGCCCTGTACGGCCCGCGGGCGATCCAGTTCGACGATATTGCGTGCGTCAGGCGCCTGCTTTGCCGCCAGCGCCGTCACCTCAAAAGGCTTCCCGTTCTCATCGATCCCGGCAAAGCGGGGATTGGCCATACGCAACTCTTCCGTTGCGTCTTGAATATTTTTAAAATCATCCAAAAATGCGTCATCAACGCTGTTTGACTGGGTGTTGAACACAAAGGCGGCGATCATCACCAGCGCCAAAATTGGCAGGGCGATCCTGAGCCGCCGGACAAGCCGGGAACGAGCGGCCGCATCTTCCCCGGTCGTACGCGAGCGAAAATCCAGATTTTCCAGAACCTTACGGTCGCCGATAGGCTTTCCGCGTTCATGGGTTCCGGTTTGATCCGTCACAATATTCCTAAGTCCCTGACTTTACCGGTCAGAGCCCGCACGATGGCGGCCTCAATCGGCATTTGTTTAGTATATTCAATATATAATCGCGCTTAGGGCTATTGTAAGCAAGCGGAAACGCTTTCTCGCGAGAAATACAACCTATACGCGCTAAGAATGGGCGAAGATATCGGTCTCTGGCCAGCCAGCCAAGTCAAGTTCAGCGCGGATGGGGAGGAAATTAAAGCATGCCGCCGCCAGATCCGTACGTCCCTCTCGGGCAAGCATTCCCTCCAGCCGTTCGCGCAGTAGGTGTAAATGGAGGACATCGGAAGCGGCGTAGTCGATCTGCGCCTTGGACAGTTTGGCGGCGCCCCAATCAGAAGATTGCTGCTGTTTTGACATCTCAACATCCAGCAATTCCCGCGTCAGGTCCTTTAACCCATGGCGGTCCGTATAAGTCCGGCAAAGCTTGGAAGCGATCTTGGTGCAGTAAATTGGCGTCGTATCAACGCCAAGCCAATATTTAAACGCCGCAACATCAAAGCGGGCAAAATGGAAGATTTTCAGGACATTTTTGTCTGACAAAAGCGCCTTCAATCGCGGCGCGTCATAGTCGGCGCGGTTGAGCTGCACCACATGAGCATCCCCGTCCCCGGAAGATAATTGCACCACGCAAAGCGCATCGCGCTGGGTATTGAGACCCATAGTTTCACTATCAATGGCGACGATATTTCCGAGGTCCAGCCCCTCCGGTAAATCGCCTTTATGCAGATGGTTCGTCATCAATTTCTCCAACGAGAATATTATGGCTTAAGTCTTTCAAAGAGGTTGAGACAGTCATTGTACTGATATCGCCTACACCTCAAGCAGTTTTCCGCACGATGACCGATCCGGCGGAATAGCCCGCGCCAAACCCGCAGATCACACCAATATCACCTTCGGCAAAGTCATTGCGGTGTTTGTGAAAAGCAATAATCGACCCCGCAGAGGATGTATTGGCGTATTCATCCAGCACAACGGGCGCCTCTTCACGGGTGGCGTCCCGCCCCAAAACCCGGCGGGCGATAAACTCATTCATCGACAGGTTGGCCTGATGCAACCAGAAGCGCTTGACTTTCTCTGGTGCAATGGCGTTGTCGTTCAGATGTGAAGAGATCAACTCACCGACCATCGGCACGACTTCTTTAAAGACTTTACGTCCCTCTTGAATAAATAACTTATCTGTAAAGGGATCAGCCTGCCTGTCCGCATTGTCGCCGGTTTCCAATTCACAATGATTGAGGAAGCCAAAATTGTTGCGAATATTATTGGAGAAAACGGTTTTAAGACGCGTGCCAACAATCTCCCAGGCCTCGCCATTGGGCGCGCCATCATTGCGCTCAAGAATAACCGCTGTTGCGACATCACCGAAAATAAAATGACTGTCGCGGTCCCGGAAATTTAAATGCGCCGTACAAATTTCCGGGTTGACCATCAAGATGCGATTGGCGCCGGCCCGGATAAGCCCCAGCCCGGTCTCAATCCCAAACGCCGCAGAGGCGCAGGCGACATTCATATCAAACCCGAACCCGTCAATTTCAAGCGCCGCTTGCACCTCAACCGCCATCGCAGGATAACCGCGCTGCATGTTTGACGCGGCGCATATCACACCATCAATGTCCGCGCCGGTGAGGTCTGCAGACTTCATCGCATCGCGCGCGGCCATCACCGCGATTTCCGCGAGCACGGATATTTCATCGTTGGCGCGTGCGGCGATCATTGGCGCCATGCGCTTTGTGTCGAGGACGCCCTCTTTATCGATGACGTAGCGTGATTTTATGCCGGAGGCTTTTTCGACAAATTCAGCGGAAGACTTTTGTAAAGGTTCAATATCGCCGTTCGCTATTTTTTCGGTATTATCCGCATTAAACTCATCGACATATTGATTGAACGCTGAGACCAGTTCCTCATTAGAAACTGAATGAGGAGGCGTAAAAAGACCGGTCGAGATGATCCGAACGTCCGCAGACATTGACGATTGGGTTTCTGACATGAATACGCTTTCAATTCGTTTTTATATTGTTCTTATTTGCGCCGAACTTTCACGCGACGCAACCAACCCATACTTATCGCGCCAGTTTTTGCACTGCTTTATGGCGTGGACAAGCAATTTCATGATCATTGACCATGCCCACCGCCTGCATAAAGGCGTAAACAATCACGGGCCCGCAAAATTTGAACCCCCGCTTTTTCAGCTCTTTCGACATCGCCTCGCTCTCCGGTGATTTCACCAGGTGATCTTTGTAATTCTTGATCTTGTTGACGATCGGGGCGCCGTCAGTGAAATCCCAGAGAAAATCAGAAAACGAGCCTTTCCCGTTTTCCATGATATCAAGATAGACTTTAGCGTTGCCAATAGTTGCGTTGATTTTTGTCTTAGACCGGATGATGCCCGCATCGCCCATCAACCGGTCAACTTTCTTGGGCGTGTAACGAGCGATTTTTTCCGCGTTAAATCCGTCAAATGCTTTTCTGAAATTATCGCGCTTGTATAAAATTGTGCGCCAGGAAAGTCCGGCCTGAAACCCGTCGAGAATCAGTTTTTCAAAGAGCGCCCGATCATCATATTCCGGCACGCCCCAATCTTCATCGTGATATTGACGGTAAAGGGGATCGTCTTCCGGCGCCCACAAGCAATGCAGTTTTTTCGCCATCTGAAAATATCCTCAAAAATTCTATGCTTGATTAGCAGTGCTTTAGGCAGAGTCGAGATAATCAGGAAGCATCAGGCGCAGCCCATTGCCTACACATTCAGACGACACTCCAGCGGCTTTCACTTTTCCCCATCGGTCGAGACGGATCAACGCAAGCGCTTTGTTCCCTTCGCTACTGAGAATAGTTCCAAGTGTAACGTCACCAGCAACGACAGAGGCGCCCTTTGTGACCTGCTTCAAAGACGGAGCATCA
>BQJH01000060.1 GCA_021604605.1 Hyphococcus sp. | reverse complement strand
CTTGCGATGGTTGGTGGTTTCTCATTCAGGTTGTCAGAGTTTAACCGCGCCGTGCAGGCGGAGCGCCAACCCGGCTCAACATTTAAGCCGTTTGTATATTCCGTTGCGCTCGATAGTGGTTACACGCCTTCGTCCATTGTTCTTGATGCGCCGTTTGTCGCGCCAAGTCTCGATAGTTGGTACAAGCCTGGCAATTATATTGAAGGACGCCACTACGGGCCGAGCACTTTGCGTCTTGGCATTGAGCAATCTCGCAATACGATGACTGCGCGTTTAGCGCAGGATCTCGGCATTGGCCGGATCATGGATTATATTGAGCGCTTCCATCTGTCTGACCGACTGCCGCGCGAATTGGCGATCTCGCTTGGGTCGGGCGAAACAACTTTGATGAAGATCACGGCTGCCTATTCCATTTTCGTAAATGGCGGTAAGCGGGTTGAGCCTTTGTTGATTGATCGAATTCAAGATCGCACCGGCAAGACAATTTATAAACGCGATGAGCGTGAGTGCACGGCATGTAACGTGCCTGTCTGGGCCGAGCAAAGCGAACCACAGTTAATTGATCAGCGCGAACAAGTTGTCGATTCCCGTACTGCGTTTCAGATCACATCAATTTTGGAGGGCGTCGTTGTCCGCGGCACTGGCAGCGCCGTGCGTAAAGTTGCAGAAGGACGTCCTATCGCCGGTAAAACCGGAACGACCAACGACTATAAAGACGCCTGGTTTGTGGGTTTCTCTCCCGATCTGGCGGCAGGGGTCTATGTTGGTTTCGATATGCCGCAAACCTTGGGGCAGGGCGAGGCGGGCGGTAAGGTCGCCGCACCGATCTTCGCGGATTTTATGATGGAAGCATTAAAAGATGAATCGGCGATCCCTTTCCGGGTGCCATCGGGCATTCGTCTGGTGCGCATCAATGCAAAAACCGGTCGACCAGCAACGCCAAGCGATACAAATGTTATCCTTGAGGCGTTTAAGGCCAACGATATTATTGGCGCCGACCCGTCTGGCGAAGACCTCTATCTGGACCCGTTGAGCGCCGCCCCAACAACAACCGAAATCGATACAAGTGATGACCTGAACGGGCTTTACTAAAAGCGCGGCTCACCCATATAGATTTTCGTACCTTATTAGGCGCCTCATTGGGGCGTCTAATCCTAATTTTTCTGGAGAACCGCTAATGCGTGCGGAAATGGAAACCCTCGTCAAAGAAACCAGGCAGTCTCTTGAACTGCTGAGGAGGCGTCTTTGACTGGGATAAAGCGCAAAGAGAACTGGACGAGCTAAACGCTCGCGCCGAAGATCCGTCGCTTTGGGATAAGCCGGAAGATGCGCAAGCATTGATGCAAAAACGCAATGCGCTTGAAGCGCAGATGAATGCAATCGGTGAGATCGAAGGCGAGCTCGACGATATCATTGGCCTTGATGAGTTAGCCACAGAAGAAGGCGACGAAGCGAGCCTTAAAGAAACGCTGACCATGTTATCTGCGTTGCAGGCTCGTGCGGGAACAGCAGAGATCGAAGCGCTGTTATCAGGTGAAGCAGACGGGAATAATTGTTTTGTTGAAATTCATCCCGGCGCCGGCGGAACAGAGTCCAACGATTGGGCGTCGATGCTGTTGCGGATGTATGTTCGTTGGGCGGAAAAGCGCGGTTACAAAGTTGATGTGATTGAACAGCAGGCCGGCGATGAGGCGGGTATTAAATCCGCGACCATTCAGGTTAAAGGCCACAACGCTTATGGCTGGTTGAAGACAGAGTCTGGCGTTCACCGGCTCGTGCGCATTTCACCCTTTGACTCCAATGCGCGTCGGCACACATCTTTTTCTTCCGTTTGGATTTATCCTGAGATCGACGACAAAATCGAAATTGATATCAATGAAAGCGATTGCCGGATTGATACGTTCCGCGCGTCGGGCGCCGGTGGTCAGCATGTCAACACAACAGACTCTGCGGTACGTATAACGCACGAGCCAACCGGAATCGTTGTGCAATGTCAGAATGAACGGTCTCAACATAAAAACCGCGCAACCGCATGGAACATGCTGCGCGCGCGACTTTATGAAATGGAACTGCAAAAACGCGAAGAAGCGGCGGCGGAAACCGAAGCCGGTAAGACTGATATAGGCTGGGGCCATCAGATCAGGTCATATGTTTTGCAGCCCTATCAGATGGTCAAGGATTTGCGCACGCAGGTTGAAAGCTCAAGCCCTGACAGCGTTCTTGATGGCGACCTCGATATGTTCATGAGCGCCTCTCTGGCCCAACGCGTTGCTGGAGAGGGGACGGCTTAGTGTTTCCTCACTAGTTGCAGGATTGCGCGCAGTCCCATTGATTTCTGATACGATTAGTCCAGTTGTTTAGAGCAATCTGCCACACATTTTAGGGTTTTGTTTACCTTCGTTAACAAAACGTAAATCGTGAATATGGTTAACGCGTATTTTGATTGACCAAAATCTCTGCATGAAGTTGGATAGTCCTTACAGACACTAATGTCCCCCTCCAGTGTCTGTCACGATAAAGGTAACCGAGCACAGGAGCGATACTAGCGAAGTTAAACCTGAAAAATCATTGTCCCTAATCCACGCGATAGAACATTATCAAATTTGACACGCTATTAGGCTGGATACGGATGAATGAAGGAAGCGCGGAGGCTGCACATGCCTCTGCGCTTTTTTTGTATTTAGGGTTTGGGGTAGGCGTGCGTTTATGCTGCGGCAGCGTCTTGTTCGCTGTCACTCTTCCACCGTCGATATGCGCGCTTCCAACTCTTTGGCCAGAAATGAGTCGGCACGATCTTGTATTTCCGGGTCAGCAAGTTCTTTGGTTTGCGTCGTCGCGGTGCTGGGGCGTGGCTTACAGGCTCTTCTTGCAGATCGCCTATGGCGTCGGATAGGTCAGCGGCTTTGTTGCTCTCTTCTTCAGCCATTGCCCGCTCGATCGTTGACGACGAAGGGGCAGAGATTGGATCGGGCGCGGGTACAACTTCTGGGCTCGGCTCAGTGACCACCGGTGCAGGCTGCGGCGCTGGTTCTTCTACCTTATCCTGCGCTGTTTTAATTGGAGAAATATTGGCGTTTCGAGCGGGCCCACCGACGCTAAGGGTTGGCCAGAATTGTGCGCCAATCTTTGCTTTAGGCAGCGCAACTTGATCTACTGGTGGGGTTGTTACTGGCGCCGCTGCTTCCGGTTCTTCATCTTCGCTAAAAGCGATCATGTCAGCGTCGGGTGCAGATACCGTAGATGTCGCTTGTTGAGGCGGCGTCGCTTTCGCAACGGGTGCAATATCTTCTACTTTCGCGTCGATAATAGTGTCAGGAGCGGGGGCTTTAGGGGCTTGCCCGCAGCTTGCCGAACTGGCTGGTTTTGCCGTTGCTGTGGTTTTCAAATCACCTGCAAATTCCTGGGTCAGGCGATCTTGCAGCACTTTAGGTTGTGCTGTTTCAGAAGAAGCGCCTTGTGCTTCATTTGCTTGTTCCAGGTTCGGTTTTTGCGCCATGGCTGCTTTCGCTTTCGCCCGCTTGATCGCCGCTGCTTTGCGAATTTCACGTGCTTTGGCTCGTTTGGCCAGAGCCAAAGCTTTTGCTTTTTCGCGGGCCTGATTTCGTTTGGCGACGTCATCCGCTGAGGGCGTCGCTTGCGCCTGTGTTTCTGACACCTTGGCCGGGTTTTCGGCGGCTGTTGAATCAGAAGGCGTTGCTTTTAGTGAAGGGGCTTTAGTTCTGAAAAGAGCCGCCAGATCTTCGTCATTCAGTGCGGGCAGTTCGAGCAATTCTCGGACTTCATTGACCCTGCCTGGCAAGAAGTCCTTGAGACCGCCAACTTTAGCGAGATGATTGCCTTGTGCGGCGGTAAAGCCGAGACCGCGTAAGGCGGCAAGGGAGCTTTGATCCTCGACGCCTACGGCTGTGATGGCGGCATTCGCCTTGTTGGCGATGTCCAGAAGGTCAGAGATGGCGCTGAGGCCTGGGCCGCGCACTGTCCTGGCAAAACGCAGGATGGATGCGCCGCCGGTTTTGATCTCATCGAACGGGAATGGGTTGACGGATCGCAGGAAATCATTAGCTCGCCCGCGCACTTCGATTGCGAGGCGGGCGCCAGTTTCCCGCAAGGCCTTAAAGCCGGACATTGAGGCTTCAATCTCTGTGTCGATCGCGGGCATCGGACATTCAAGCGTGACCAGATCAGCCGGGAATGAGCGATCGCGCAGAAGCTTTTTGAAATGCGTGCAAAACGTCTCGTCCGAGAGGTCGCTGAGCGCCAGATTTATGGAAAAGCCCGGCTCATAAGGGCCTCGCCAGTCAATATAGTGATCAAGCGCCTCCGCCAGAATATAGCGGGTTAGCTCGCTCATGCGGCCCTGGCTCTCAAAAAATGAGATAAAAGCACCCGGCGGCAAAACGCCGAGAGCTGGATGGCGCCAGCGGACAAAGGTTTCCATACGCGCAAGGGAGCCGTTGCCGAGATCAAAGATCGGCTGGAAAAGGACTTCGAAGTCCTTGTTTTCTAGTGCTTTATCAATATCGACATTAGATAGCCGAACTGCCTGCGCACCCATCCCTCATTCCTTCCGTCAGCCGCTCGGCCATTCTGCCCGTTTGGTTATTCTTTGATTTTCCTTGAGGCGGGTTAATTCTCGCTGAACAGACCTCGTGGACATGGAGTCCACGCTGACACATTTTGAGACAATGCGGCGATTCATCAGGCGGCGTAAACCACTCATAAACCAAGGATAGCGCGATTTAATAATCGAATTGTTCGCGCAAAATCCTTTCATCGAGAGAGTGGCCCCGGTCAAACAGGAGGGTCATGGAAGTTTTGCGGTCTTCCTGGGCGGTAACGGAGACAACGTTGCGCACTTCCTCATTGTCCGCCACGGCGGAAACAGGGCGATGTTCCGGGTTAATTGTCTCGAATGTAACGCTCGCATCATGAGGCAACAGGGCCCCGCGCCAGCGCCGGGGGCGGAAAGCGCTAATCGGGGTCAGGGCCAGCATGCGGGCATTAATTGGCAGGATCGGCCCGTGAGCTGACAGATTATAAGCCGTTGAGCCAGCGGGTGTCGCGAGCAGAACCCCATCGCAAATCAGCTTTTCCATCCGAACTTCCCCATTTACATGAAGACGGACATGAGCGCTCTGGCGGGTCTGGCGGAAAAGCGAGATTTCGTTGATGCCCATGGCGCTGATGCTCTCGCCGGTCACTGTTTTTGCGGTCATGACGAGGGGGTGGATGACGGCTGGTTCCGCCGCTTCAATATGATCGCCAAGACCATCAAGGTCCTGAGGGTTCATCAAAAACCCAACCGTACCGCAATTGATCCCGTATATTGGCGTGTCGCCGCCCATATAGGCTCGGAGGGTTTCCAGCATGAAACCGTCACCGCCGATCGCGACAATGACATCGGCCTCATTCGGATTGCAATTACCATAACGCTTAATGAAAGCATCCATAATTGGCGCGGCCTCGGGCTTTGCGCTTGCCAGAAAGGCCAATTTTTTCTGCACCATAATGTGAAACTACCCGGTTGGCTTTTAGGTCCTGTTTTATCATATGATAAGCGTGTGCGCTGTAGAAAGGAATGCGCTGAGTTTTATGGCCTTTGATTCTCCGATTCTGACAGATTGCGGCGACATTCTCGCAAGATTTACCGACGTTAGAACGACGTCTACCCGCCTTGCCGCGCCGCTGACCCCTGAAGACTGGATGCTGCAATCCATGCAGGAAGCAAGTCCGGTCAAATGGAACCTTGCACACACAAGCTGGTTTTTTGAGACCTTTCTGCTGCAAGTGCATGATGCAGATTACGAGGTCTTCCACGCCGACTTCTGTTATCTTTTTAATTCCTACTACAATCAAATTGGGAAGATGCACCCAAGGCCGGATCGCGGATTGCTGTCTCGTCCAACATCTGATGAGGTTATGCGATATCGTGCTCATGTCGATGAAGCGATGACCCGCTTTATCGAGGCTTCTTCAGATCAGGAGTTGAGCGAAATAGCGCCGCTTATCGCTTTGGGGCTGGCTCATGAAGAACAGCACCAGGAACTTTTACTCACCGATCTCAAACATGCGCTGTCTTTGAACCCGCTCTTGCCGGGCGTTTATGATCTGCCATCGATAAAGACAGGAAACTCTGCGCCGCCGCTTTCATGGGAGCAAATGGAAGGCGGGCTGTGCGAGATTGGCTGGAACGGGAAGGGCTTTGCATTCGACAATGAAGGCCCTCGCCATAAAGTGTATCTCCATCCCTTTGAACTGGCGAACCGACCGGTAACAGCCGGTGAATATATCGAATTTATTGAAGCGGGCGGATATGAAAATCCGAACTTCTGGCTGTCTGATGCATGGGAGCTAATCAAACAGGACGAATGGTGCGCGCCGCTCTATTGGCGAAAGCTCGACGGTGTCTGGCGTGAATATACGTTGCATGGTGAGCGGCCTGTCAATTTGGAAGCGCCAGTTTGTCATGTCAGCTCTTATGAAGCGGCCGCTTATGCGTCCTGGGTTGGCACGCGACTGCCAACAGAGTTTGAGTGGGAAGCGGCGGCGTCACTGTTTCCCCTTGAAGGGAAATTCCTTGAAAACGGCGCCCCTGATGCGCCGCAGCCAGCGGCGGATGGAGAGAGGCTGACACAACTCTTTGGCGATGTGTGGGAGTGGACGGCGAGCCCTTATGTTGCCTATCCGGGGTTTAATCCGCCGGGCGGCGCTATCGGTGAATATAATGGTAAGTTCATGTCTGGTCAGATGGTTTTGCGCGGTGGTTCATGCGCAACGCCGAAAGGGCATATGCGCCTTAGCTACCGAAATTTCTTTCCCCCTGATGCGCGCTGGCAGTTTTCCGGTTTCCGCCTTGCACGCGATTGCGGTTAAGACCCTGCAGCATGACTGTGATTAGGGCATGAAAAAAGCCTTGAAGCTTGTTAGGGTAGGGAAAGTTTCTTTCGTCTTTTAAAAGGACACAATCATGAGCGCGCAAACAAATAATATGGAAGCTGTAGATCAGGAACCGGGATTTAGTGTTCCTGACCCGTTGAGCCTTCCGTCATTGAAAGGGAAAGTCAGTGATGAGGAGTGGCGCCTTCGATGTGAGTTGGCGGCGACGTATCGTCTGACAGCGCTTTATGGGTGGGATGATCTGATTTTCACCCATATCTCTGTTCGTTGCCCGGATGAGGGCGGCAAAGAGCGGTTCTTGATTAATCCGTATGGAGTGTTGTTTGACGAAATGACAGCAACCTGTCTCGTCAAAGTAGATGTTGACGGCAATGTTGTTGCGGAGACGCCGTATTTCTCAAATCCGGCCGGATTCACGATCCATTCCGCCCTTCACATGGCGCGCGACGACGCCCATGCGGTGTTGCACCTTCACACGCCTCACGGCGTTGCCGTTTCAGCGCAGCAGGGTGGGCTAAGGCGCTACACGCAATTCGCTATGAATGTGCACGATGATGTGGCCTATCATGAATATGAAGGTGTCGCGACGGATCATGATGAACGCGAGCGTATCGTCAAGGATATGGGTTCGCATGGGCTTTTGATTTTACGCAACCATGGAACGCTGACCGTCGGCCCAAATTGCGCGATCGCTTTTTTGCGCATGTATTTTTTGGAACAGGCTTGCCGGGCGCAAATCATGGCGCAGTCAGACACCAAGGAACCGCGCGAGCAGCCGCCTGAAATGGGGGCTAAAGTTTTGCAGCAGACTGCCCCTGCGTTCATCCCGGGGCTGGGTGATAACCTTGCCTGGCCAGGGTTGATGAGAAAACTGAAACGTCAAAACCCGGGTTTTGACGTTTAGAGATTATTCCAGGCTTTTTAGGTATTCGATGATCGCTGCACGTTTTTCGGTGTTGCGTTCTCCGACAAACGCCATCCGATTGCCGCGCATGAATTGTTGCGGATTGGCGATGAAGGCGTCGAGATTTTCCTCGTTCCAGACAATACCGGATTCTCGCATGGCCTTGGAATAGGCAAAATCTTCATTGCTGGCGGCGATACGCCCAACGATGCCGAATAAATTCGGGCCAACCATCGCCCGGTCGCCTTCCTTCACTGTGTGGCAGACCGCACAGGCTGAAAACTGCGCTTTCGGATCAAGGGCCGCCTTGGCTTGGGCGGTGGGGCCGGTATTCGGGCCAGGCGCCTCAGCGCTGTCGGAGGAGGGGGCTGGCGCGGTGGTTTCCTCCTGTGAGCAGGCGGAGAGAATAAAAAGCCCGGCAGCGGCGAGAGCGGTATATTTGTTAAGCATATTCATCAGCCTGTTTTAGCCGTCAAAAAAATATTTACCAGCCTGGGATATTCCCTCTGGCCAAGCGCCGCGCAATCGACTAAACGAGCCTCCGCGCTGGCGACAGCCTGCCCCTATAGCTCAGCTGGTAGAGCAACTGATTTGTAATCAGTAGGTCCGCGGTTCGAGTCCGTGTGGGGGCACCATTAAATGAAAACCCGCGTGTTTGAACCTAATACTGTTTGCGAAAGCTCGCCTGTCTAATTGGCGCGTTGGAGCATTGGCGCAGCAGTATTTGTGAGCATTCGTTACGGTGAAATGGGCAAGTCGCAGCCTTCAGAACTCAAAGCACTCGAACAGCGAATTCTCAGTTGCAGAAGATTGTCGTTTAGCTTGAGCTGGCAATAGTTTTTCTGATTGAGCGTTGAGATAAGCAGCTCCATTGAGGGCGCATGTTGCCGCCATTAGAGAATTCGGTTTAGGTGCGGTGTACGCAAGCAAGCAATACCCATGACCGAGACCGAAGAATTTTACCGTATTCAGAAATTGCCGCCTTATGTTTTTGAGGAGGTGAACGCGCTGAAGTCGCGATTGCGCGCAGAAGGGCGCGATATCATCGATCTCGGGATGGGTAATCCTGATATGCCTACGCCAGCACATATCGTCGACAAGTTGATTGAGACTGTGAAAAAGCCGCGCACTCATGGTTATTCCATGTCGCGCGGCATTCCCGGTTTGCGCCGGGCCATGGCGCGATATTATGAGCGGCGCTTTGGTGTCTCGCTCGATCCGGAAACAGAAATTGTCGCGACGCTTGGCTCAAAAGAAGGTTTCGCCAATTTGGCGCAGGCGATAACGGGCCCGGGCGATATCATTTTGTCACCAGACCCGGCTTACCCAATTCATGCTTATGGGTTCATTATTGCTGGCGGCGTCATTGAGCCAGTGCGGGCGAGCGATCCTGAAACCTATCTTTCCGGTCTGGCCAATGCGATCGAAACGGCCAGAACGAAACCGCGCGCGATGGTTTTGAATTATCCGTCAAACCCGACGGCGCAGTCGGTCGCGCTCGACTTTTATTTGGAAGCGGTAGCTCTCGCAAAGCGCCATGACGTCTTGATCCTGTCGGACCTTGCCTATTCCGAGATATATTTTGACGTCCCGCCGCCATCGATCTTGCAGGTGAGCGGCGCAAAAGACATCGCCGTTGAAGTGAATTCCTTGTCGAAAACCTTTGCCATGGCCGGGTGGCGCATTGGCATGGCGGTCGGCAATGCCCGGATGATCCGCGCGCTGGCGCGCGTAAAATCCTATCTTGATTATGGCGCTTTCACACCTGTACAGGTGGCGGCCGTAGCGGCGCTGGATGGCCCAGAGGCTGGGATTGATGAGATGCGCGCTATCTATCGCGAGCGCCGCGATGTCTTGATCGAGCATTTCGCCAATGCCGGGTGGGAAATTCCAACCCCTGATGCGTCCATGTTTGCCTGGGCGCCGATCCCGGATCAATTTTCTGATCTTGGCTCTGTCGGTTTTGCAAAGCTGTTGATGGAAAAAGCTGATGTCGCCGTGGCGCCGGGGTTAGGGTTTGGCGGCGGTGGTGAAGGCTATGTCCGCATTGGGCTGGTTGAAAATCAACAACGTATCCGACAGGCTGCGCGTAATATTCGCAAACTCTTGAAACAATAAGAGACAGGTTTCACCGTCTACGGAACATTGTTTTGGCGCAAAATGTTCGATAGCATTGCTCTATGTCACAATCATCACACTTTTCGGCGGCGCAGCTTTCAGGCGCAAAACGGATCGTCGTAAAAATCGGCTCGGCCCTTTTGTGCGATGAGGACGGGGCAGTTCGCAGCAAGTGGCTAGCGACATTGGCGGCGGATATTGTTGGGCTTCGCTCAGGCGGCTGCGAAGTGATTGTTGTTTCCTCCGGTGCGGTGGCGCTCGGGCGACAGATGCTGAAACTGTCAGGCGATTTGCGCCTTGATGAGAAGCAGGCTGCTTCTGCAACAGGGCAGGCGGCCTTGATCCAGGCCTGGCAAAAGGCGTTTGAGGTCCACAATGTTCAGGTAGCGCAGTTATTATTGACCCTTGATGACACGGAATACCGAAATCGATATTTGAACGCGCGCGCGACCATGCGCACCTTGCTGGATGTTGGCGCACTGCCTCTGGTCAACGAAAATGACACTGTTGCAACGGCTGAAATCCGCTACGGAGACAACGACAGGCTTGCCGCGCATACGGCGCAGGTTGCCGGTGCAGAATTATTAATCATCCTGTCAGATGTGGATGGCGTTTACAGCGCTGACCCAAGGTTGAATGCGGATGCCCGCCACCTTGATGTCATTGGGGCTATCACGCCTGATATTGAGAATTGCGCTGGCGGTCCGAACCGGCAGGGCGGCATCGGGTCTGGCGGTATGGCGTCTAAAATAGCGGCGGCAAAAATTGCCAGCGCGAACGGGTGCGCCACGATCATCGCCTCCGGTCTTATTGAGCATCCGCTCGTCGCCATCTCTCACGGCGAACTTGCGACGTTGATAACGCCCAATGGAAATGCTGAAAATGCGCGCCGCCAATGGATTGGCGGTCGATTAAAGCCATCTGGCAAAATAATAGTCGATCAAGGCGCCGCTGAAGCATTGTTGCAAGGCGCGAGCCTGCTGCCAGCCGGGGTGATAGGCGTTGGCGGAAATTTCAGCCGTGGTGATGTTGTTGAGATTGTCGACCAGAAGGGTATAGCCCTCGGAAAAGGGTTAGTGACTTTTGATGCATCAGATGTTGAACGCATTGCAGGTCATCGCTCTGAGGCGATAGAAAAAATTCTTGGTTATCGTCGGCGCCCGGCAATCATCGAAAAAGATGATCTTGTTTTACGGGAAGGAACCGTTTCGTGAATATGAATAGCGCGTCCCTAGAGTCTTATATGATGGGTTTGGGGCGGCGTGCGCGCGACGCAGCGCATATGATGAAGCGTATCAGTGGCGCGCAGAAAAACAAAGCGCTACTGGCGGCGGCGGAACGAATTCGCGACAGCGCTGAAGACATCATCGCAACGAATAAAGCCGAATGCGCGGCGGTGGAAAAAAAGGGGCAGGATGACGCCTTTATTGATCGAATGCGCGTCACACCGTCGACGATTGAAGGAATTTGCATTGCCCTTAAAGAGATTGCGCGATTGAAAGATCCGGTCGGGGAGGTGATCCGCGCCTGGGAGCGGCCCAATGGGTTGAAATTGGAGCGCGTGCGCGTGCCGATTGGCGTGATCGCTGTTATTTATGAAAGCCGTCCCAATGTAACGGTCGATGCGGCAGCGATTTCTATCAAATCTGGCAATACAATTATTTTGCGCGGCGGATCGGAATGTATTGAGACTTCCAAAGCGTTGTTTGCATGTTTGCAAAAAGCGCTTGTTGAATGCGACGTACCGGAATACGCGGTGCAATTTGTGGAAACGCCGGACCGGGATGCCGTCGGTCTGCTCCTCGGCGGGCTGGAGGGCGCTGTTGATCTTGTAGTACCACGTGGCGGTAAGTCATTGGTGGGGCGTGTTCAACAGGATGCGCGTGTTCCCGTCTTGAGCCACTTAGACGGGATTTGCCATGTTTACGTAGACAGCGATGCAGAGCTTGAAAAAGCTATTGCCATAACAGTGAATTCAAAGATGCGCCGGACTGGCGTCTGCGGCGCCGCCGAAACTTTGCTGATTGACCAGACGATTGTTGAGAAGTTCTGGCCGTTGCTTGCTACAGCTCTCAGAAAAGAGGGCTGTGAATTGCGCGGCGATGCTCATATCCAAAAACTGGATAGCGATGTATTGCTCGCAAAGGAAAAGGATTGGCATACGGAATATTTAGCGCCCATTCTATCAGTCGCGGTTGTTGACGGCGTTGCGGGCGCGGTTGCGCACATTCAGAAATATTCATCCGGGCATACCGAAGTGATTATTACGGAAGATAACAACACCGCTGATCAGTTCTTGAAACAGGTCGATAGCGCGATTGTGCTGCATAACGCATCAACGCAGTTTGCTGATGGTGGTGAGTTTGGCCTGGGCGCCGAGATTGGGATCGCGACGGGCAGGCTGCATGCCCGAGGTCCGGTGGGGGTGGAAGAGCTGACAACTTACAAAAACCTTGTCCGTGGTCATGGTCAAACACGTCCTTGAGTGCATAGAGTAATCTGTCGAGCAAAACCCCAATTAGCAGAAACGGCTAAATACGAGGTCTTTTTTAAATACCAAATCAAAAAATATTGCGATATTGGCATTTTTAACTTGTATTTTAACG
>BQJH01000059.1 GCA_021604605.1 Hyphococcus sp. | reverse complement strand
TCCCGAACCACTCTTTGCGCTTACAGATATGCGCGCTGAATATCTAAAAGTTGTCGGGCAAAACCACCTCTCAATGACCCTGGTCAGCGGGACGGGAGATAAGGTGAGGGCGATCGCTTTTCGGGCGGAGGGCGAAGCTTTGGGCGAGGTCCTCAAATCGGGCCAACGTTTTCATGTGGCGGGTAAAATAAAGACCGATGACTGGCGCGGCGGTGATGCTGGTCAGCTGCAGATTTCTGACGCTGTGGCTGTCGCATAACCGGCAATCGTCGATTTTTAGAATCAGACGCTTAAAAGGGCTTGCAACCAGCCATGAGGGTCGCATATACAGCGCCCTCGCCGCATAATGGCGACCGATTTGCGGGCCCTTCGTCTATCGGTTAGGACGCCAGGTTTTCAACCTGGAAAGAGGGGTTCGATTCCCCTAGGGCCTGCCACTTCCTCAAAATCCTATCTATCCGGTAATTTTAGCGCCAAAACGGGGCTTTTTATGCGGCTGTGTGAATTGATTTCAGGGCGATTTTGCCGTTAATTAATGTTTAGTTAACGGTGTTTCGACTGCGAGGGGTCTGTCATGAGAGTTATTTCCATATTTTTTGCCGCCTGTTTTATCCTTTTTGCGCCGCTCGCAAATGCAAATGCTGCCGATGTGTCCAGACAAGACATATTACGTGCGCTCACAGCACAGGGGTTGAACGCACAAGAAGCGCAGGACAATCAAATTCGCGTCGAAGTTGCCCAGTACCGGATTTACATTTGGCTTGCGGGCGCTGATGGCGACATTTCCTACGCCACCTGGCTGCCGGGCGTGTCTTCTGATGAAGTCAGTTTAAAAGTGCTGAATGATTTTAATAACGATACAAAATTTGGCCGCGCATACGCTGATGATAACGGCGATATCTACCTGCAGATGGACAGAAATTCTGCAGGCGGCGTATCCATCAAAAACATCGAATCAGATTTCGATGTCTTTCTCTCTCTGATCCATAAATTTATGACGGATCTTGAGTCGCAAAGAATTGCGTAAAGATCGATAATCCGCATGCGAGCGTAAGTCCGCAGGCGTAATGTTATCTAATCACCGCAACTTTCTGGGGAATTTCAAAAACTAATTATCGAAATTAGTGCATTCTTTGCGCCAAAAGGAATGACCTTTCGACTGTTCTCGACTATAGTTAACAATAAGAGAGAGAACTCAGCGCGCGACTGGGGGGTACAAAACCAGCATGGCCGATCGAGTAATGACGTCGCCGGATCAAGAAGATTTGCCGGACGCCGAAGAAGAGACGTATACGGTTAAGGGCGTGATAAAGTGGTTCGATCCCATCAAGGGATATGGCTTTATCATACCTGACGATAACGAGATTAAAGACGACGTCCTCATTCATTCTTCATGTTTGAAAGCGGCGGGTCTTGATACTGCGCGTGAAGGCGCAGTGATTGAATGTGAAGTTGTGCGCAGAAGTAAGGGCTTGCAGGCTTCAAAGCTTCTTGATCTCGATGAAAGCATTACCGCGCCGATCATGCCGGCAACGCCCATCATCAGTCAGACGCCGGCCGGAGACTTTGCGCGGGCTCACGTAAAATGGTTCAATCGCGCAAAGGGTTTCGGCTTTTTAACGCGCGGCGAGGGGACGCCTGATATATTTGTGCATATGGAAACGGTGCGCAATTGCGGGATGGGTGAACTAACACAAGGTCAGCGCGTTCAGGTTTCTTTCGGTGAGGGGCACAAGGGCCTGCTCGCAGTTGAGGTAAGACCTGATCCTGAAAATTAACCAGCACTGGTTAAGGAAAGTTGGTTAGGCAAAGTAATGAGTATATCGGCCATGTTGCGAAAAAATATTACCAACTTCATCCTCCTGCTGACGATTGTGACAAGCGCGGCTTGTGCACAATCCGATGGATTGGCAAATCGATCCAGTAAGGCGGCGGATAAGGTGACGATCGTCTCCGAAACCGGGGAGCATCAGTTCACCGTTGAGATTGCCGATGATGACCCGACGCGCCAGCTCGGCCTGATGTACCGCGAATCAATGGCCGAGGACGCGGGCATGCTGTTTGATTTTGAACAGACACGGCCAGTCGCTATGTGGATGAAAAACACTCTGATCTCGCTCGATATGGCGTTTATCGACGAAGAGGGTGTGATCCTAACCATCGCTGCGGAAACGACCCCGCGCTCCCTCGAAAGCATCCCCTCCGGGCCGCCGGTTCTGGCAGTGCTTGAGGTTAATGCAGGGATTTTTGAAGAATTAGGCGTCAAACCCGGGGATAAGGTCTTGCATCCGATCTTTGATCGAAAATAAATAAATCTGGAGCAAATCCGGACTTTACTTCCGGCGCGAGATAGAGGATGTCACGCGCTGGCTTTTGTCGGGGCGTAGCGCAGCCTGGTAGCGCATCTGGTTTGGGACCAGAGGGTCGCAAGTTCGAATCTTGCCGCCCCGACCATTTTGATCTTCACTGCAAAGGTGGGGAGATGAGAGAAACGAAGAGGCCCTGTTTCATGTTTGCCCGTATCTATCGCCCCTCGAAAACAGCCATGCAGTCCGGCAAAGCCAAATCCAAAGCCTGGCTTATGGAATTCAGCGCTGAAACGGCGCGCCGTATTGATCCATTGATGGGGTGGACTGGCGCCGATGATATGGCGTCTGGCCAGGTCAGGCTGTGGTTTGAAACAAGCGATGAAGCCGCAGCTTTCGCCAGGAAGCATTCCATTCCCTATCGGGTGGATGCAGAACGGGTCGCGCAGATGAAGCCCAGAGCCTATTCTGATAATTTCTCCTTTCAGCGCCGCAAGCCCTGGACCCATTAACGGCCCATGCCGTCAAATACGGCCCCGTAGCTCAACTGGATAGAGCACCTGCCTTCTAAGCAGGATGTTGCAGGTTCGAGTCCTGCCGGGGTCGCCATTCTCAAACAACCACGATAGAAACATTTCAGCGGGCTCCGTAGCTCAATTGGATAGAGTAGCGGCCTTCGAAGCCGACGGTTGCAGGTTCAAGTCCTGCCGGGGCCGCCACTTACACGATTAGATGTTTTTAGGTCTGAGTAACACGGCGAAGCTGTCTGAGACTTGTCATTACCGCTAGGGTCAAAATGTCAGCCCCCAAAACCCATGGGATTGTCTTGGCGATAGAAACATGCGCGGCTTCCAGTTGATCATGAATGGCTTGATGTTTTGAGATTGGGTTTTGAATAACAAACCAGTCAAAAACTTTGAGCGGAAACCCGTGCGTCCAGACAACAAAGGGGCCGCTGAGAACAAGGAAAGCAACGCTTGCAATCAATAGCCAGCCGATAAGCTTATTAAGGTGCGTCAATGAGGTTGGGGCTGAAAAATGAAACGGTTTGTTGCTTGCCCGCCATAAAGCGTAGGCCAGTAAAAATGGCGCTAAAATGACGCCATGTCCTACGTGGCTCCAAATAGCAGCAATCAACGCATCACGCGTCTCCGCACCATTGATCTGTGCGCCGGTTAAATAGAGCCATCCCATTCCAACGGCGCCAAACAACAAAATGAAAGCGGTTTTAATCGTCGATTTACTCTTCCTATTTGTCACACCACTTTACTCTTTGTGAGATATTCGATCTGGTCGAGCAGCCATGCGTGGTGCACTTCAAGCTTACTTATAAAATCAACGTTTTTAGGAGCGGCGCAGAGCACTTCTTCAATCCATAAAGCCAGCACTCTTTCTTGCGTGGTGAGCCAGGTAAGTAAGGATCTTTCTTCGCCGCGCCGGATGATCATATTGCGTTCTCCCATTCTCGTTGCTTTTCTTCCATCAAAATCCGCGACGCCAGCTGACAGCCACTTTAACATTTCGCCCCGGCTGACTGACACCTGCGGCCACAACTTCGTAGTTTTTGTCCGTGATGTTATCGACGCCGACATCCAGCCTCAGCCCTTTTAAACGGCTGGATGATGGTTCCCACACGGCGTAAATGTCACCAACTGTGTAATTATCTCGGCGCTGTGCGGCGTCATTGACTTCATCAAAGGCGCTGGCAACAGTGAGCCGTGCGCCGAGCCTTAAATCTACGGAAGGCAGTTTAACACCTGTATCCACAAAGAAAGTGTCAGGCGAAAGGCTACCGACAAAATCACCATTGTCGACATCAACGCCATCAATCGTTGAGAAGTTCGCCCGTGCATAGAAATATTCAGAATCGTAATTTGTTTCGAACTCAAATCCTTTGATGTTGGCATTCGTGACATTCACATTACGACTGAAATTCCCAAAGGCTTCACCGCCGCCGCAAGGAGGGAAGAACGGTAAAACTTCGCTAGGCGATAGAAAGCAAGTGAAGGGAATATTGACTTCCAGATCAATGAGGTTGGTGACGTCAGACTCATAATAGGACGCCTTGGCTATAAAACTGTCGCCGTTGAAAACCATGTTATCAAAGTCGACGCCGGCGCCAGCCTCCCATGTTTGGGACTGTTCCGGGACAAGGCCGGGATTTGTAATGAAAAAGTTTGTCACAAATGCCGGTGGACCAAATGGTCCGAACGGGCCGGGGATAGAGAAGTTTGGAATACGAAAGTGGACACCGTCCGCGTAAGTTTCGTTAAATGATGGCGCCCGAAAAGCTTCCGACCAATTACCGAAGAAAATTAATTCATCAATTGGCTTGTATGTCACACCGACTTTGGGTGACACCGCTTCGTCGTTGGTGGAAGGTTCGCCAACGGCTTCGTTTTCAAACCTGTCCCAACGAACAGCTGGAATGATGGTCAAGATGCCTGGGGCGCCAAGGGGGTGGTCCAAAGTCAATTCGGCCTGAGCAAAGGCGCCATAAAAACGACTGGTTGCGTCAGGCACACCGCCGCGCGTTCCGTCTATCGATGTATTGTCGCGGCCAATTTGTTCATCGCGATAGAACTCACCGCCATAGGTCAGTGTCAATTCTGCAGTATCACCAAACGTAAACCTCGAGCGGTTATCAATTGAGACGCCAATTGTTTTGACTTCGCGTGAAATCAGACGTGTCGAATCGACTGCATCTTCATGCACTGAATTTTTCGTGTAGTACCCAATGACATTGAGATCAATCAGATCGGAACTGGGCGCATAATTGAAAGCGCCTTGTAGCGTGTTGGTTTCGATATCCCGAAAAACTTCGCCATTGCCTGGCCCAGCCACATTAGCGCCCTGCGGGTTATTGGGATCTGTACTGTCACCGCCAAATCGAATCCATGAGGCGGAAAACGTTACATCATCGTTCGGTCTGAACGTAGTTTTCAGGAGCGAGGAAATGATTTGATCATTTGCAGGGAGGTCAAGACCACTTCCAAGCCTGATACCATCAGAGTCACGAAGGGTAAAATTGCTGACCACATCGATCGTGTCAGCCTCATTGCGCCACACGCCTGTGCCGGTAACACGCCATTCATTATTGACGCTTTGAAAACCGGCGCCGACCTTTACGCCCGCCGTTTCATCATCCTCCAATATATCCGCTGCCGTAATCGTTCGTAACGCGATGACGCCGCCCAGCGCGCCAGACCCATAAAGCGCAGAAGTTGGACCGCGCACAACTTCAACCGTTTGAATCAAGTCAGGATCAATGAAGAACCGCCCGTCATGGCCGGACAGGAAACTTTGTCGCGCCCCGTCAAAGAGAACCAAAACGCCCTCGCCAGAGAGCCCGCGAATCGAGGGGGTCTGACCAGTTCTGCGTGGTCCACCGTCAAAGCCGGCGCCTGGTACGGTGTCAAAAATATCTGAAATTGTCGACGGATTGAAATCATCAATGACGTCTTTTTCGATGACAGTTACTTGGCCCGGAAAATCAAAGGCAGGCAATGGGTTACGAGTCGCATAAACCGTGATTACATCGGCTTGGACCAAGGCAAACCTGTCAGCTTGATCAACACTACTTTGTTCAGATTGAGCCCATGCCGTTCCATAAATTAACCCCACAATCGCGGTGCTGCTTAACAATAATTTTTTCATCGACCCCTCGGTAATTAAGAATGACTTGCAACTGAGGGGTCGATATCATGGTGTTTTTGCGATTGCAACTCAGAATCATTATCATTATAGAAAAGAAATCTGACCAACCAACAGGTCAATTTCTTTTCGGACACAACACTTCAAGGGGACAGATATGTTTCAAAAAGCCGGATTCTTCCGTTTAATTTCGATTGCAACCGGGTTGATTCTCGCAGGCTGCGCCACAACAACTCCAACTGTTTCTCAGACAACAAACGCGCCGGTTAGCGAAACAACGATCGCAGAAAAATACGCAAAAGACCGCGCCGCCATTCTCTCGATGGCAGGAAACTATCGGGTGACGTTCGATTTCATCGAAACAGTTTCTTTTGTTGAAGGGTACGAGTTGAAAGACCGCAAATTAAGCGGCGGTGATGAAATCGTGCGGGTCATAGAGGACACTGGCGACTTTATCAGCCTGCAGCATATTCTTGTGGTTGGTGGGGACAAGAAGTTTCCAGTCAAACATTGGCGCCAGGACTGGCGTTACGAACCAGCGAGCGTACTTGTTTTTACTGGCAACAATAGCTGGAAGAAGCGCCCTGTGAGCGCGGGCGCCTCGAAAGGCAAGTGGTCGCAAGTGGTCTACCAGGTTGATGACGCGCCGCGCTATGGCGCCCTTGGAGAGTGGGAACATGAAAACGGTGTTTCTGCATGGACACCACCGTCTGAGTGGCGCCCATTACCGCGCCGTGACGCTACAACGCGCGATGATTATCAGGCCGTTGACGCCGTTAATCGCCATGCGATTATACCAGAAGGTTGGGTTCATGAACAGGATAATTCAAAACTGGTCCTGGGTGATAAGCCACAAGTTCTAGTGCGGGAAGTCGCTGTAAATACCTACAAAAAGTTCGATGATTTCGATATTTCCATTGGGGATGATTACTGGGCGGCAACAGAAGACTTCTGGAAAGCTGTGCGGGGAAAATGGGCCAGCGTTGAAGCTACTCATGTTGCTTTTGGCCTCACTATTCAGGGCGAACCGGAAGAGCTCTATATGCAGATTCTAGAACTTGCGGACGCCGTCAAAAATCAGGAAATGGCGTTGGCTGATGCCATATTGGAAGCGTCAGATGTCATTGATGAATACGTGATTACCAAATAAATCACGGCCTAATCAATGGCAGGCAAACTCGTTTCATCAACTTCGCCGGCGGGCGCCGCAAGTTCGAGAATAACCTCAACAGGTTGCCCGTCTGGTGAAATGTAAAACCGCTGAGCCTTATACCCGGCCTTTGCAACAGTGATATGCCGCGAGCCATCCAGCTTTATGGTGCAGGGGGTTTCACACTCGCCGTAGCCTTCAACCGTTACGAGAGCGCCGGGCGGCGTTGAATTGATCGTGCGCATGCCGCCAGATGAAGCGCAACCGGCTAATAATACGGTTATCGAAGCAAGAAAAACTGCGCGCATGAAACTCTCCATCGTTGGCTTATTCTAACCGCATCGCCATCGCCGTAAATGCGTTTTCCAGATCATTTTGTAGATCGCCAATATCTTCAAGACCAGCATGGAAACGCAAGACGTGCCCTTGTTCATCCCATTTCGTCGCTGTGCGATGCTTTTCAGGCGCTGTGTGTAAGCAGAGGCTTTCATAACCACCCCAGGAAAAGCCAATGGCGAACAACTTTAGCGTATTAAAAAACATTTTGAGGGCGGGCAGGGGGACCGGTTTCAAAACCACTGAAAACAGCCCTGATGCGCCAGTAAAATCTCGCTTCCAGGTGGCATGCCCCGGACACCCCTTTATGGCCGGGTGCAAAATCCGGTCGACTTCGCTGCGCTTCGAAAGCCATTTGGCAAGAGCAAGCCCGTTTTCCTGATGGCTTTTCAAGCGAGAGGCTAAGGTTCGCATACCCCGTAAAGTCAAATAGGCGTCATCTGCAGATACATTGGAGCCGAGCTGTAAAAGCCCGTAATATATTTTCCGAGCGCTCTTTTCATCGGCGCTGGTAATGGTTCCGACGAGACAATCAGAATGACCAGATAAATATTTTGTCGCAGCCTGGATACTGACATCGGCGCCGAGCGAAATCGGTTTGTAAAAATATCCGGCGCCCCAGGTATTATCGACCAGCAAGACAGCGCCGTTTTCATGGGCGGCTTCTGCAAGGGCTGGAATGTCCTGTACCTCGAAGGTTAAAGAGCCGGGAGATTCCGCGAAGATGACCTTAGTGTTAGGTCGCATCAATTCTGTGACTTCGTCTTTTGTCGCCAACGGATCATAAAATGTCGTCTCAACGCCAAAGCGCCGCAGAAAGTTTTCACAAAACTTCCTGGTTGGATCATAGGCGCTGTCCGTCATCAGAATATGATCGCCCGCGCTGACAAAGGATAAGATCGCGATATTGCAGGCCTGGAGGCCTGAACAGGCGAGGCGTGTTTCGAAGCCGCCCTCTAATGCGGTGACAGCTTCTTCCAACGCCCGGTGAGACGACGTTCCCAAACGCCCATAGGTGATCGATTTTGCCCCTTCCAGATAATCATCATAAGTCGGGAAAAGGATTGTTGAGGCGCGCTCAACAGGCGGGTTTACTGGATGCGCGCGCCGCCCATGAGGGCGCCCGGCGGCGATCAGTTTTGTATTGTCTTTCATGGCTTTGCCTACAGGAAAGAATGAAACCTGGTCTTTAATAACCTGTTTTTATGGGGGAATTAAAGGGCCAGTTGCCGCATTGGGGTTTAATGAGGATTTTGAGGTTGGCTCATCAACTCAACGACGCCTTCGCGTCGATCAATCACACGGAACCCAAATTTTTGATAAAGTGGCAGCGCAGCCGGATGATCGAGCGTGCATGTTTCGAGCTGAACCCGGTGAGCACCGTGAGACCAGGCAAGATCGATCACATTCGTCAGGAAGTAACGGCCTAGTCCTCCGCCAATCTGATCGGGCGCCAGGCCAAAAAACTTGATTTCATGGGCGTCTTTATTTCGGGCGTCAACTTCAGCGATGCCGCCGGGGGCGCCATTCACATAAAGAACATAGACGTACACGGATGGGTCATGGATGATCGCCGCTAAAGATTCATCACTCATCCGGCGGCGGCTGACCCAATTATAAGGATCACCGACAAGCCGGTAGAGATAGCGGTAGAAATGGATTGGCGGCTTTTCCGCTCTCAATATGGCAACTTTACTTCGAGGCCGTGGTGGTGTTGGCAGAACCGGCCGCTCACTTTGCTCAAGATAGGTAATAGTGACATTGACGCGTTCTCCATTTTTAGGAGGAGTGTTGTTCTGCTTTGACGACGGGGAATTGTTCTGCACGGCTTGCCTCATTACTGCCTGCTTGATTATTGCCAATCTGGCCCCATTCCGACCAGGACCCATCGTAAAGACTGTGACGGTGATGCCCGGCAGTTTCAAGAGCGAGAGAGAGAATTGCCGCCGTGACGCCGGACCCGCAAGTGGTGATGATGGGCTGGTCCATTTGGGCGCCGGCCGCTTTAAAGATTTTTTGAATATCCTCGGGCGAGCGCATTGTTTTGTCTTCTCGCAGGAGATGGCCGAACGGCACGTTGACCGCGCCCGGCATGGCGCCTTTGCGAAGCCCCGCACGTGGTTCGTCTACTTCACCGGCGAACCGGGATGCTGGGCGCGCGTCAACAACGGCTGCTTTTCCGCTCTTTAAAACGCTTAGAACTGTAGCAGCATTACAGACATGCTTAGACTTGAAGCTTGCCTTATATGCCGTGGGAGACAGCGAAGGTTTTTCATCCGTGAGAACGCCGCCCTTTTCCTGCCAGTGGGGTAAACCGCCATCGAGGACAGCGACTTGCTCGTGACCCATCAATCTAAAGGTCCACCAGACCCTAGCGGCGGAAAACATTCCCTGATCATCATAAATAACAACGCGATCTTTATCCGAAATACCCAAAGCGCCAACTTGCTGCTCAAACTGTTCCGGCGAGGGCGCCATATGTGGCAGATCGCTCGCTTGATCGGAGATTTCATCAATATCAAAGAAGATCGCACTTGGAATATGGCGCTTTTTATAATCAGAGTAGGCATGGCCCTGACCCGGCATTCGCCATGAGCCGTCAACGAGTTTTAAATCAGGTGCGCCATTATTTTCCAGAAGCCAGGAGGCGGATACGAGCGGTCCAAAGTCTGCCATGAAGCTATTCTCCCGCGATCAGCTTTCCCGATCATACCATCCAGGGCGGAACAGGTAAGTCTTTTGAGCGCAGGAATTCCGGGTTGTAGAGTTTTGACGCGTATCGATTGCCGTAATCGCATAGCATCGTCACGACTGTATGGCCGGGTCCAAGTGTTTTTGCGAGACGGATTGCGCCCGATACGTTGATGCCAGATGACCCGCCAAGGCAAAGCCCTTCATTTTGAACAAGCTGATACAATGTTTGGAGCATTTCGCTATCCGGGATCTGGAACGCTTCATCAAGTTTCACATCTTCTAAATTCGCCGTTACCCGGCCTTGCCCGATACCTTCGGTAATGGAGCCGCCTTCTGATTCAAGAGCGCCATTCTTGACCCAGTTGAATATCTTTGACCCAAATGGATCGCTGACGCCGGAAACAACGGACGACTTTTTTTCTTTCAAGGTCGCCGTCACTCCAGCTAAAGTGCCGCCGCTGCCAACAGCGCAAATAAACCCGTCAACTTCGCCTTCAGTCTGGCGCCAGATTTCCAGCCCGGTTGTTCGGGCGTGAAAGTCACGGTTAGCGGTATTGTCAAACTGGTTCGCCCAAAATGCGCCGTTCGGTTCCGATTTGTTCAGCGTCTCTGCAAGGCGTTGGGAGTAATGGACATAGTTATCAGGATTGGCGAAAGGAACCGCATCGACTTCAACCAACTCTGCGCCAAGAAGACGAATTGCAGCCTTTTTCTCGTCGCTCTGCGTGCGCGGCATGACGATCTTAACCCTGTAGCCGAGGATGGCGCCAACAAGCCCCAGGCCAATACCTGTGTTACCAGCCGTTCCCTCAACAATGGTTCCCCCGGCGCGTAACGCGCCGGATGTTTCCGCCGCTCGGATAAGCCCTAGCGCTGTGCGGTCTTTGACCGATTGGCCGGGGTTCAGAAACTCAGCTTTGCCAAGGATTGTGCACCCCGTTTGTTCTGATGCTCTTCGCAACTTAATCAACGGCGTGTTGCCGATCTGATCGAGCGCATTTTCACTAAATATCATCGAATAATTCCGGTATTTTCTAAGCTTTGGCCTGCAGTGTCATGTTTTCGAGATGACCGGGACGGTGATCTGAATCAATACGCCCGCCGTAAAACCATTGAAACACAGGTCAGGTAACGATTTCATGAGCTTCAGGTTGCTTTTCGGGCTATTTGCACTGCTGGCGACTATGCCAGCATCAGCCCGTGATCTCGATGCAAAATTTCTAATCAAGCATAAAGGTAAAGTAATCGGTCATCATATTGTCGACGTGCGCAATACCGAGTTTGGCACGGTCGTGGATACAAAGATCGAGATGCGCGTGAAATTCGGCCCGATCCCGGTTTTCAAATATGACCACACCGCGCGCGAGGTTTGGCGTGATGACAAGCTGATCTCTCTTGTCAGCAACACTGACAATAATGGTGAGGTGTCATCTGTTGACGCCAAATATCGCGATGGTGGGCTGTACATTAACGGCAGCGAATATGAAGGCATGGCGCCGGCAAATTCTGCTCCCTCCAGTTACTGGGATAAATCAGTTGTCGACGCTGAAGCGTTGATCAACACACAGACCGGCGAAATTATCGATATTGAAGTAGAAAATCTTGGCGAGACGTTAGCGCCCCATGACCAAACGGCTGAACATTACCGGCTGACCGGAACTGTCGCCTTGAACATTTGGTATGAAGGTGAGCGCTGGGTCGGATCTAACTTTATCGTCGATGGGGAAGAGCTGACTTACGTTCTCGCGCCAACTGACCGACAGTATGCATCCTCGCAAGAATATCTGGACTAACGTTTATTCTTTGCTTTTGGCCTCGCGCCAAAGCGTTTCCATTTCTTCTAATCCAGCCTCTTTTATATCGCGTCCATTTTTAGACAGTGTATTTTCTATATACTGAAAACGCCGGATGAACTTCTCATTCGTTCTTCGTAACGCAGCTTCCGGGTCTACCTTCAAATGCCGTGAAAGATTAGCCAACACAAAGAGCAGGTCGCCGAATTCATCTTCAATATGGTCTGTATTGCCAGATTGAACCGCCTCTGCGAGTTCCTTCGTTTCTTCTGATATCTTGCTCAGAACATCGCGTGCATCTTCCCAGTCAAATCCAACCCGTGCTGCGCGTTTTTGAAGTTTGACAGCGCGCGTCAGCCCGGGGTGGCCAGCGGGGACATCATCGAGCAGGCTTACCTGACCTTTCTCTGCCCTCTCTGCAGCCTTTTGTTCTTCCCACGCTTTTGTTTGCTCTTCTGCATCGCGAGCATCGCCATCGCCGAAGACATGGGGGTGGCGCCTGATCATTTTATCCGTGATGGCTTCCACCACATCGCCGAAATCAAATATCCCGGCCTCCTTCGCCATTTGGGCATGGAAAACAGACTGAAAAAGCAAGTCTCCAAGCTCGTCTTTCAACGAGGCCATATCATCACGCTCGATCGCATCCGCGACCTCATACGCTTCTTCGAT
>BQJH01000058.1 GCA_021604605.1 Hyphococcus sp. | reverse complement strand
GGTGAGAAAGATCAAGCATAAAGGTTAGTATGGCGAGAGAGTTGGCTGGCGCTGCAGTTTTGTTCGACCTTGACGGGACGCTTATCGACACAGCGGGCGATCTTGCGGCGTCAATGAACCAGGCCTTAAAAGTGATGGGGCTTTCGTCTGTCCCCCATGCGGACGTACGCCATCTTGTTGGGTTCGGCGCCCGTCGGATGCTTCAGCAAGGGATTGAGCTGTCGGCCGGACGAGCCGCGAGCGAAAACGAGCTAGATGATGGTTTGGCCGTCTTTCTTGATCACTACCATCAAAATATTGCTGTTCACTCCCGCCCGTTTGATGGCGCAATTGAGGTGATCGAAAGACTAAAGGATAAAGGCGCCGCGATTGCAATCTGCACCAATAAGCGCGAAGCCTCTGCTAGATTGCTGATTGATGCGCTTGGCGTATCCAGTTTGTTTGACGTGATTGTCGGTGGTGATACGGCGGCATATGCCAAACCGGACCCAGCGCCAGTTCAGTTATGTCTGGATGAAACTAAAGCCGACCGGGCGGTTTTCATTGGTGACAGCGACACAGACATTAAAGCGGCTAATGCCGCGCGGCTCCCATGCCTGATTGCGCAATTCGGCTATGGGCCGCTCGATCATATCGACGCCGCGTCGGCTTTGTTTTCAGAATACAGTGAAGCTGGCGCGTTGATTGTGCGCATGCTTTCAGAACGACCCTAATAAGGGTCAGCTCATTTCAGGAACCATCTTGGTCGGCATGCCATTTATCATGTTGCTGCGTACGTCTGTACGGGCCGAGCGCATGGTCGAGACAAAACCCTCGTCTGACATTTCAACGGAAACATCAAACCCGCGCTTTTTCCAAAAGTCCTGAATTTTTGCTGCTAAGCGACTTGCACCATCGCGATCACAAAGGTCAGTCATCGATAACCCCGAAAATTGAAAAACCATATACCGCAGCGCAGAATATAAGGAAATCTGATTTTTTCAAGTGGGTATCGATTATTTTTTATACTACGTAGTTTACCCTAAATGCCATTTATATTCTTAGATTTTGGCTATAGATGAGAATTTTATAGCGCCTTCACGACAAATAATATAAGATTAGCTTATATTTATTTGCGGGAGAGTTTATTATAGCCAGTACTGTAACCGAGCATGCTCGTTCTATTGGTGAGCGCATTCGTCAAGCCAGAAAATCCAAAGGGTTTAGCCAGTCGGATCTGGCGCGTCGACTTGGGGTCAGCCAGCCCGCCATCGCAAACTGGGAAAGTGGTCTTCATGATCCGAGGCGGTTGATGCTGGCCAAGCTCGCCGATGTTTTGCAATCCCCTCTGGACTGGTTGGCGGCTGGCGATCGATCGGCGGTTGAAAGTGATAAATATGCGGCGGCGGCGTATATTCGACGACCTATTCAGCATGTTCCGGTGATCAGTACACGGTCAGCCGCGTTGCTCGCTCTCGATATTACGGCGGACCCTCATGCCATGGCGGAAGACTATATCCCTGTGACGGCGGGCAGTTCAAAACTCTTTGGAATTTTCTTGGAAGATGAGGCGGTCAATCTCGCCTTCCCGGCCCGGACGCTGGTGGTGTTTGATTATGCTGATCGTCAGCCCCATGATGGTGATTTTTATCTCGCCTCTGTTGCTGGAACGTTGTTGTTGCGGCGTTGGCGTTATGACCCGCCGCGGTTGGAGCCAGCGTCAACAGATCCTACTTACAAAGCAATAGAAGTTGATCGAGCTGTACCAATTATTGGCCGTGTCGCAGTTTCGATCCGCATTCATTAAGAAATTCGTCAAGCGGCAAGCTTGGAGTATTTTTCCAGCATTGCCGGCAGCGCTGTGTGGGTTTGCCGAAACTGCGCGCCTGCTTGTTTAATCATACCAACAATATCGCTCATAGGTGCGTTGCCTTTTGCGGATAACTCAATTTTGGAACAGACATCACCTAAGTTTTTTGCCCCTACATTAACGCTCATTGATTTCAAAGCATGAGCTGCATGGGCGATTGTGTGTTTGTCATTGCTTTTTGGGCTTTCCGCCAACTTGATCATCGCATCGCGTGAGTGCTCCTGAAATAGCTTAAGCGCACGCAACGGTAAGTCGCCGACGCCGCCTTGCATCTCGGCAAGTTGATCAAGAACAGTCTCATCAAACGCAGCGTTTGCTGAAGACTTTGGTTTGAGGGGGCTGCGTTCGATTAAATTTTCCGACAAGGTTTGGCGATGTTGTTCCATAGGGTTGTTCGCAGGGGAGCTGGCAGGCTCTGCCGCTACTTTGGGGCTTGGGCTTGGTGCTTGTGTGTTCTGCGTTTTATGGGCGCCGATATGTTTTTTAATCGCGCTAGAAATTGCCTCAAGGGTGAACGGCTTAGTCAAATACGCGTCCATCCCTGCTTCACTCCAGGCATTGTCGTCTCCAGCAACATGGGCTGTCAGGGCGATAATCGGCAGACGTGGCCGGTTTTCTTGCTGTTCATGTTTCCGGATCGTGCGCGTCGCTTCAAAGCCATCCATTTGCGGCATGGAGCAATCCATCAATACGAGATCAAATTCTGATTTGCGCACCGCCTTAACGGCTTCCAACCCATCGGCAACGAGCGTGGGTTTTAGATTCAGTCGAAGCAAGGCTTCCTTTACGACCTCACGATTGACGATGCTGTCATCGGCAGCAAGAACGCGCTGTCCTGTAAAAGCTGCGTTTGCATCAATGCTAGACTCTGCGTAGCTTAGCGCCGCTTTGCCGCGAAGCTTGTTTTCCAGAACGCGTTCAATTTGGTTCATCACTTCACGACGTGAAAGCGGGGCAATTAAGAGATCTTCTGCAACACCTGTTTCAAGTAACCGATCGGGCGCCTCGTCGCCTAATTCGCTAATGCAAATACGCGCGGGAGCCCACTGTTCTGGGTCGCCTGGAATTGCTTTTTTATAGGCGTCCAAGAAATGAGGCGCCGCAAAAATCATATCTGTATAGGCAAGGTGGTGACCGATTTTTCCGTTAAGGCCTAAAATTTGTGCCGAGATGCCCGCTTCTTTTAAGTACCGCGCCAACATTTTTGGCGTCGCCGTGCCGTCAATTGCAATAATTGCTCGTTTGAGTTCCGGGCTTGTTCGAGCTTTAGAGGGGGCCGCTAAAATTTTTGTCGGGATGCTAAAATAAAATCGCGATCCTTTGTTCATACGACTTGAAACGCCGATTGATCCCTTCATTGCCTCTACGAGCCGACGACAAATTGCGAGACCAAGCCCGGTGCCGCCGAATTTGCGGGTTGTCGTTTGGTCAGCCTGTGAAAATGCTTCAAAAATTGCGGCCTGTTTATCTTCCGGAATCCCAACGCCTGTGTCGCTCACAGAAAATTCAATTAAACAAGCGCTTTCATGACCCATAATGCGCTTAACCGAGACAAGGACGTGGCCCTTCTCCGTGAATTTGAGTGCATTATTGACGAGATTTGAAATGACTTGGCTGATCCGTACTGGATCACCTTCGATTGCTTCGGGCACATCCGGTGCAACATAGACAGACAAATCGATTCCGCGATTTGACGCCTGTTCCCAAAAAAGACTGACGATATCATCAACCATTTCATCAGGGCGAATTGGGATTGTTTCAAGGTCCAACCGTCCGGCTTCAATTTTTGAAAAATCGAGAATGTCGTTGATGATAGCCAGCAGACTTTGTCCGGCCTTAGCGATTACGTCTGCGTATCTTTTTTGCCGAGGTGGTAATTGCGCCTTACTTAATAATTCCGCCATCACCATCATCCCGTTCATTGGGGTTCTGATTTCATGGCTCATTGTGGCCAGAAATTCTGACTTGGCGATATTAGCGTCTTCCGCTATTTCTTTTGCGGTCTGTAATTCTTCAGTGCGTCGATCAACAATTTTCTTGAGGTTGCGTTGATGCGCCTGGAGCTTGCTGTCACGTTTTTGCACCTGGTCGAGCATGTCGTTGAAAGCATCCACCAGTTGGCCAGTTTCATCATCATGTGCGCTTTTTGTTGCGCGCATACTGAAATCGCCACTTTCACGGACTTGGCCCATCAAACGTGACAAATCATGTATAGGGTCGGTGATCGCCCGCTGCATCTTTAAAGCAATTAAGAGGCCTATGCCGGCGGCAAAAATTGCCGCTACAACAGAATCATAAATCAAGACGCCGATCCGTGTCATCAAAGCTTCTGAGTTCGCGTGAATAGTCAAAGAGCCAACTTGATTGTCACCACGCATAATTGGTGCTGTCACAATAGGGGATGGCGCTTTGAAGGCTGACATCGCTTTAGTGTGCCAGTTCGTTTCTTGCTCACTTTGATGTTGCTTTGGCTCGACGCCCAGTTGAGTAAACATTTCCCCCGGCAATGTTTCGACTTTCACAAAGGCTGTCGATGAAAGGTTGGCGATACGTTGAAGCGCCGTTTTTGTTGCTTCCTTATCCCCTGCCTCGACATATTCAGAAATAGCAGCGGCAAAAATATTAGCTTCTGTGCTGAGATCGGCTTTTTGATTATCATGATATTCGGTTGTTTCGCGCCATACAGATGAAGCTGTCACGATGGTGACAGCGCCAAAAATCGCGACGACAACGAGTGACGTCAGGCGGCTGCGTAGCGATTTGTTCCGCTTCTTCACGATTATTCCCGGTATGCAACTATAAAATTGGCTCAGTGCAGGGCTTATAATCCTAATAACTTGCCAATTAATTTCCTTAACTGCTGATGAAATTAGTTTTTAAGAAAATGAGAATAAGACAAAGGAATACTCAAACCGGCAGGAGCATCGTCTTATGACCATGTCGAAATCAGCGCGCATAGTATTAGTCGATGACGACCCAATCCTGCGTGAGCTGGCGCACGAACAACTACGTAATGCCGATTACGACGTTGAAGTCGCAGAAAATGGCGAACAAGCACTTGAACTTCTGAATAGCAATGACGCTGATCTTGTTATCACTGACCTTGATATGCCGGTGATGGGCGGGCTCGAGCTGACTGAGAAAATAAGAGCTGAACAAAACCTTAAAGAACTGCCGGTAATAGTTATCACAGCAAGCGATCATGCTGATGCTGTTGATCGTGCTTTTGCTGCGGGCGCTACGTCTTTCTTATCAAAACCGATTAACTGGACGCTTTTTAATCATGCTGTTTTGTTCGTCTTGAAGGCGAGTGAAGATCAAAAGGCGTTAAGGGTAGCCCGCGATCAGGCCGAAGCTGGCGCTAAGTTCAAAGACAGCCTTATGTCCGTCATGAGTCATGAATTACGCACGCCATTGAACGCGATTATCGGGTTTGGCCAACTTCTGGGGGAGCAATTCGCCACCCAGAATGATGATCTTAACCGGGAGTATGCTGATTATGTTGTCGATGGCGGTAAGCGCTTACTCAACAACATATCAGATATGTTGCTGGCTTCTGAGGCGCGCAGCGGAGAGATTTCGCTGGAGGAAAACAGCGTGAGCATTGGTGACGTCATTGATGAGGCTCGCTCTCTCGCCTTGAGTTCAATCCGAACGACGGGCGCTAAAATTAAGCTCACTGTTCAAGATCGTGACCTTGAACTCCATTGTGACAGTAGTTTGATGGCCCGTGCACTTTCAAAACTGATCGATAATGCTGCGAAGTTTTCTCCGCGAGGTGGGGCCATCACGATTGGGGCTGCACTGACAAAAGCCCAAGATCTCGCCATTTTGGTGAAAGATAACGGGGCGGGGATTGCCCCTGAAAAGCTGAAAGAAATCACAGCGCCTTTCGCACAATCAGACATGTCGCTGCGCCGATCGAAAGAGGGGCTGGGTCTCGGAATTCCATTGGCACAAGCCATTATTGCCGCACACGGCGCCAAATTGCGTATTGAATCGAAAGAAGGCGAGGGGCTGCGGGCTCTCATTATCATGCCTTCAAGCCGGGTGCTTACTCAAGAGAGCTCGACTTCAGGTTCAGCGAAAGCTGTTGCCTGACCCTGTTTTTCGAGCTTATCCATAAAACTGTGCCCTTAAGGCAACGCCCTCTAAGGTTCTGACGTTGCTGATTTTTTATACTTATCAATCGGTTTTATGATTAATCATTTATTGAATATTCGCCTGCAATTTATACTAGCGCCTGGATTTATATTGCGGCGCACAAAGTGAATGGCAAAGAAGAACTTGTTGTAATTTTGTAACGCCACCCAAAGGAGCGCTTTATAGCTGCAAAGTCCACTGGACGAATGAAGGCTGTAAAGGAATAGTTAAGAATAATCTCGGCAGCAAAAAGTATTGTCGATCTAACCGAGCCCCATCAGGGAGGGGCGAAAAGGGGTCTAAAGATGAAAAAAGGTTCTGCGTTCAACGCCCATGCAGCGCGATTACTCTCAGGTGTCGCACTCGGCGCTATCGCTCTAGGAAATTCATACGCTGTCGCACAAGATGTGATTGTTGTGACGTCACAGCGTACCGAGCAATCCATTCAAGATGTTCCATTGGCTGTTTCTGCTTTCAGTAATCAGGATCTGGAAGACAAGCAGATTGAAAGCTTCACAGACTTTCAGTTGAACACGCCAAACTTCAGCTTCTCAAGAACGCAGTTTACCGGCTCTTCTATCGTTATCCGCGGTATCGGCGCGCTGGCGGTGGCGGCTGACTCAGAGCCAGCCTTGTCCGTTCACATGAACGACTTGCCTCTAGCTTCAACACGTCTTTTCGAAACTGAATTTTATGATCTTGACCGGGTTGAGATTTTGCGTGGTCCACAAGGCACGCTGTTTGGTCGTAATGCTACCGGTGGCGTGATCAACGTCATCACTGCAAAAGCGGATCCCGATGCCCTGACGGCGAGTGCGGAAGCGCAGTACGGTAATTATGACCATGTACAGGTCAAAGGTCACTTGAACATTCCTCTGGGTGAAACGGCAGCGCTTCGGGTGGCTGGTTTGAAAATGAACCGGAGTGGTACATCAGTTAACCTGTTTGACGGTCAGGATGTTGATGACCGTGATGTTGGATCAGTTCGTGGTTCACTTCGCTGGTATCCATCAGACAACACCACTGTTGATATCGTCACCACATATTTTACGGAATCAGACAATCGTCTTCGTTCTACAAAGACACTTTGTACGCGTGACCCAATTGGTGTTCAGGGCTGTCTACCAGGCTCGCTTGGCTTCGACACGCCAAATATAGCTTCCACGTTGAACGTGTTGGCGTCATCAGAGACTTATGTCTTTGCTACAGGCTCGCCAGCGGCGGCGGCTTTTGGTCTGTTCAGCGTTGCTGACCAGCTTGATCTTACCGGTCCTGCTAACCCGGCCGATTTCCGCACAATCAACGTGCCGTTCACACCACAAAATGACGCTGACGAGCTCGTCATTATGGGGAACATTCAGCATGATTTCGAAAGCTTTAGCGTTAAAGTGACGGGCGGCTGGGGTCGTTCTTCGATTAATCAGCAGCAGCAGCAAAATAACCTGTCTGGTCCTGATGTTTCAATCCCACTTGCTACGCAATTAACTTTTCCGATCGCTACAGGTTTCGCATTTAGCGATGGTCGTATTCCGATCTCAGCATTTGAGACTTCAGGGTTTGCCGGTTCAATTGGCGGCAATACTCAAGGCCGCACGAACACGCTGGCTGGTGTCGACTTTAGTACAGGTGAAACGGAATATTATTCAGCTGAAGGGATTGTCACGACGAACTTTGATGGGCGAGTTAATTTCCTCGTCGGCGGTAGCTACAACCACTCTGAAGGCTTTGCTAATTTCCACGTCGCAGGTCCTGCACTTGACTACACTTCAATCGCGGGTGCTGCCCTCATTACTATGACAGATGGCGCCGCGTTCTACGGCCCGAACTTCTACAACGATGGTAATGTTGAGCGCGACAGCCTCTCAGCTTTCGGTGAAGTCTACATTGACTTCACGGACACGTTCAAATTCACAGCCGGCGTTCGTTATAACAATGACGAAAAGAACGTCCGCGACCGTGGCTTGCAGCCATTCGGCAGTCTCGTTTGTGTCTTGAGCAATCCTACATGCCCGATTAATCCGCTTGTGCCTGGATCATTGCCGCCATTTGCGGTGCCGCTTGGTACAACAGATGTCAGCATGTTCCTGGACTCAGATCCATTCACTCAAGGCACTGCTGGCGCTGTTGCCGACTTCCGGGTCGATTCAAATACATATGAGGCTGTCACAGGTCGCGCCGTATTTGAGTGGAACCCGACAGATGAGACACTGCTTTATGCGTCATACTCTCGCGGTTATAAGCCAGGCGGCTTTAACCCGCTGACAGCTATCGGCGGCGGTGTTGCCCGGACATATGAATCGGAATTCATCAACGCGATTGAAGTCGGTATGAAATATACAGGCAATGGCGTCATCGCGAATGTCTCAGGCTTCTACTACGACTATTCAGGTCTGCAGATTTCACGGATCGTCAATCGCGCAGCGATCAACGATAATGTGGATGCAACGATTTGGGGCATTGAAGGTGAGTTCGTCTGGAATGCAACAGATCGTCTGACCTTGAATACGACAGCTGCTTATCTGAACACAGATATCGGCGCGTTCTCAGCATTTGACCCAGGTAATCCAACTGCTGGTCAAGCTGATACAGATCTTTTTAAGGATCTCACGACGGCTGCAAACTGTGTCGTTGAAAACAACGGCGCGCCGACACTGATTGGCCAGACCTTCGCTGGCCTTGGTACGGTTACACCATTCTCTGTATGTTCAGCTCTTGAGACGGTTGCTTCTACAGTGAACGCGTTGACTGCAGGTACGCCGATCGCCACCAACTATGTGGTTTCTCCTGGTATCGAACAAAATCTCGAGGGTAACAAACTGCCGGGTTCTCCAGAGTGGCAGTTTAATGTTGGCGCTCAGTATGTTGCTGATCTCGGCGCAAATCATACGCTTACAACACGTGCTGACTATTACCGTCAGGGCGAGTTCTTCTCACGGCCATTCAATGCAGTTAATGACCGGATTGACGGCTACGACTTCCTGAATATTCAGGTGACGTTGGCGCCAAATGATGGTCCTTGGTATGTACGTGGCTTCGTTCAGAACGCTCTGAACGGTGAAAATATTACCGGTTCTTACCTGCAGGATCAGTCCTCTGGTTCAAACTACAACGTCTTCCTCCAAGAGCCTCGCCGTTATGGCGTTGCGATTGGCGCACGCTTCTAAGGAAAAAAAGACGACTTCTCACGCCGGACGCGTCAGAGGGGATAAAGATGAAACGGGCGGTCTTTATGGCCGCCCGTTTTTGATTGAGTGGCTGTCATGCGTAAAATTTCATAAAATTTTTCCTATCTATTTTACGCGATCGAAAATTTGCTTTGCTTTTTATTAAACGGGCAAGGCAATGCGAAGGGCTGGCTGCGATGGGCTTCAGTAAAAAAGAACCGGTGGCGCGGATTAGCGCTGCACGTCTGTGTGCTGTTGCCGGCAGTCCGGCAGTCACAGCACAGGCATCGGCTATTCCCGAGGCTGCAGCCGTCAAGGCGCCTCGGGTCAGCCTTGAACCTGATATGTCGCGTATTCGCAAGAATATGATTGATGAAACGCCTGCAGCGCGCAAAAAACGCCTTGCAGCAAAAACCGTCAATTTCGGCGCCACGATTATCGCGCGCCTGATTATCCTCGGCGCGGCCGGATATTATGCCTGGCAGACCTATCAGTTCACCGGCCAGGTCTCGCGAGGGCTGGGGATTGGCCTGTTTGCCATGGCCGCTGATCTGGGCCGGGTGAGCTTGAAGGCGCTGACCCCGGGCTCAAAATAGTCACGCCGCTTTTCGTGATCGTGCGGTGATCCTTTGTTTTCCCCTCGCCATTGAAATAGTCTCAAACCGACACAATTTCTCCCAAATGCTTGCCGCTAATGGCAGAGACGCCATGAGGAGAGAGAGACCGATGGGCGCTGTTGAAATTGCTTTACTCAGCTTTATTGCCGGGAACTCGGTTCTTGGGTTGCTCGGCCTGTTTACAGTAGGGCGCAACCAGCCGGGTCGTAAATTGTAGGCAAGCCGACTTTGCCTTGTGTTGCCTTGAACAGCACCGGTCAGCTCATGATGGCCGATGACTGCCATCTGGCCTTTTACGCCGCTGCGGCCAGCTCTTCCTTCATTTCGCGGTCACGCTCTTGCCAGAGATCGTGGATGGCGAGATAGCCTTCAGGCGGCGCCATATTGAGCATTTCGCGAACTTCATCGATCGGGCGCGGCAGCAGGCTTTCCCAATCGACGACAGCCATCCATGTCGCTTCCTTTGCGATACGGTTTGCTTCGCGAACGCATTTTAGCGCCGGCGTGTCGGGGTATTTCTTCCAGACTTCCGTCACCGCCGCATATGACAACATGCGCAGCCCCCGGCTTTTAAACTGGATGCCTTGAAATTCCAGAATACAAATCTCGCCCATGCCGTCGCGGCCATAACCCGTCACAGTGTGGAGGAGGTCATGCATGTCGATCAGGCGGTAATTGACGAACTCCGCTTTTGGCGGGAGCAGGGTAAAATCCTGACCCTTGGCGTCTTGATCGCGGAACCCTTGCGGCGTGAAACCTTTGAGATGCGTTGTCTCATAATAGGTGCGACCGAGCGAGCCTTGCGGCAAAGACGCCAGATAGCTGGTATTTGTCACCGTATCGAAAAGCCAGTCGCCGCGGTCGAGAATTTTCTTCCCTTCAGGGTGTGCTTCAAACCGGCGCGCCATCGGCATATGCCAGTCGCCATCGAGGGCAGTGCGAAAGTGAACAACCTGCGCGGAATCTTCCTTGTTGCGCATCAGCTTCAGGAAGGCGCGGGCGGCTTTCACAGGGCGTATCCGCCCATCCAGCGCCGTCATGCCCGGCTTGTCGGCGTCGTCCGTTTTTTGATGAAAATCTATCAGGGTCATAAGCAACTGCGGGGTGTTTCCGCATACACACTTTCTACAAATACCAAGAGAAACAATTCAGCATGATCTCGTAAAGATTGCCGTAACAATCCCTGTCGGAATGCGCCTTTGGGCTTGAAAATCTGTCCGTATCGGGTGGAATGTATCATAATGGTTCACAGGGAGCATTTATGGCGATTTCAAAAAAAGACCCGACCGAAGCGATGCGCCAAAGAGCGAGTGAATATGAAGGCGTCGATGAAGGAACGGCCTGCACCCAAAGCGCGTTCAAAACCGGCGGCAAGGCGTTCTTGTTTGTGGGCGAGCAGGGCGGGCGTTACAAAGCGATGTTCAAGCTTGATGGGTCGAAAGCCGAAGCCAAAAAACTCAGCCAGAAAGAACCGGACAATTATCAGGCCGGGTCGAGTCCATGGGTGACGGCGCGGTTCACGGCGGAAAAACCAATGCCGAAAAAGATCTGGGCGAAGTGGCTTGATGAAAGCTACGGCTTGACCGCCAAGCCTCCCGCTAAAAAGAAAGCGGCGGGGAAAAGGCGCTCCCAAAGAAAAAAGCTGTAAAAAAGGCGGTTAAGAAGAAAACTGCCAAATCGCGTTGAACGGAAATTATCTGCGATAGCGAGTGAAAATACTGGATTACGGAACTGCAAAAATAGCGTAAGTTCTACGGATGAACACACAAACAAGACGCAACTACCTTTTTATTTCCAATGATGCTCTTCACGTCGATTGCGCCTGGCGGATCGTCAAGGAAGGCCATGGCGTAAAATATTACATCGACAACAAAGAAGATGGCGACATTGGCGACGGTTTTGTGCCAAAAGTCGATGAATGGGAGAGCCATGTTGACTGGGCCGATGTCATCATATTTGACGATGTGTTGGGACAGGGTGAGAAGGCCGCAGCGCTGCGCGCTCAAGGCAAGCTAGTCATCGGCGGCACGCCGTATTCAGACCGCCTCGAAGATGATCGCTCCTTTGGGCAGGATGAGTTAAAAAAAGCTGGCGTTTCAATCGTGAACTATAAAGAGTTTACGGATTTCGACACCGCAATTTCCCATGTCAAAGCCAATCCGCGCAAATATGTGATCAAGCCGTCGGGCGAAGCGCAGAACATCAAGCGGCTTTTATTTGTTGGTATGGAAGATGACGGCAGCGATGTTGTGCGTGTGCTCGAGGCGTATAAGCGCGTATGGTCGGATACGATCAAAGTCTTCCAACTGCAAAACCGTGTCACTGGCGTTGAGGTCGCTGTCGGCGCCTTCTTTAACGGCAAGCGTTTTCTCGAGCCAATCAATATCAACTTCGAACATAAAAAACTCTTCCCCGGCAACATCGGTCCCGCGACCGGCGAGATGGGGACATCCATGTTCTGGACCAAATCTAATCGCCTTTTCAACGCGACGCTGAAGAAGATGGAAACGAAGCTCAGCGAGGAAGGGTATGTCGGCTATATCGATGTTAATTGCATCGTCAACAGTCAGGGAATTTATCCGCTGGAATTTACCGCGCGCTTTGGCTATCCGACGATCCAGATACAAACGGACGCGCTGGGGATCCCGCTGGCTGATTTCTTTTACAATATGGCGAGCGGCGCCGACGCTGATATCAAAATCAAAAAAGGCTTTCAGGTCGGTATTCGCCTTGTCGTGCCGCCCTATCCGTTTCGCGATAAAGAAACCTTTGAGTCTTATTCTAAAAACGCGACGATCGTCTTCAAAAAACCTGGGCTTGATGGCGTTCACATTGAAGACGTGAAGCTCATCAACGAAGAATGGCTTGTGACCGGCTCTGCCGGCGTTGCGCTTGTGATCTCGGGGCAGGGCGCGACGATGCGCGACGCGCGAGCGCAAGCATATAAACGTATACAGAACATCCTGATACCGAATATGTATTATCGCACCGATATCGGAGATCGCTGGCTCGAGGATTCTGACAAGCTGCATACC
>BQJH01000057.1 GCA_021604605.1 Hyphococcus sp. | reverse complement strand
GTTTGTCTGGAGGTCAAACTTATTGGGTTCATCCGGCAAAGGGCATGAGTATTTCTTGAAGCATTTGCTTGGGACCAATCATGGCGTGCAAGGCAAGGATCTCGGCGAGACTGGCGGGCAAAAACCGGACGAGGTCGTTTGGCGCGAGGAAGCGCCTGAGGGAAAACTTGATCTTCTGGTGACGATTGATTTTCGGATGTCTACGACATGTGTTTATTCAGATATCGCACTGCCAACGGCGACATGGTACGAGAAAAACGATCTCAACACATCGGACATGCATCCGTTTATCCATCCGCTTTCAAGTGCAGTTGACCCTTTATGGGAAAGCCGGAGCGACTGGGATATTTTTAAAGGCATTGCGAAGTCGTTTTCCGAGGTCGCACCGGAAGTTTTAGGCGTTGAAAAGGATGTTGTTTTAACGCCCACCTTACATGACACGCCCGGCGAACTAGCGCAGGCGATTGATGTCAAAGACTGGAAGTCGGGTGAGGTTCAACCCATACCCGGTAAGACCATGCCGGCTGTAACAGTCGTCGAGCGTGACTACCCTAATCTCTATAAAAGATTTACCGCGCTTGGCCCGCTGATGAGTAAAATCGGCAATGGCGGCAAAGGGATTGCGTGGAACACCGAGCACGAAGTTGAACATTTAAAAGAACTCAACGGCGTAGTGACGGAAGAAGGTCCAACTAAAGGCTTGCCGCGTATCGATAGCGCAATCGATGCGACCGAAGTCATTTTAATGCTGGCGCCGGAAACTAATGGTGAGGTAGCGGTCAAGGCATGGGATGCGTTGACCAACATCACCGGGCGGGAACATGCGCATCTGGCGTTACCTAAAGAAGATGAAAAAATCCGCTTTCGTGATGTCGTAGCGCAGCCAAGAAAAATTATTTCATCACCGACCTGGTCCGGCATCGAATCAGAAAAAGTCTGTTATAATGCCGGATACACGAATGTGCATGAGTTGATCCCGTGGCGGACGCTCACTGGGCGGCAACAACTTTATCAAGATCATCTATGGATGCGGGCTTTCGGCGAGACGCTTTGTGTTTATCGCCCTCCGATTGATACAAAAGCGATTGGGCCGATTATCAATGCTAAACCTAATGGCGAGAAACAGATCGTTTTAAATTTCATCACGCCGCACCAAAAATGGGGCATCCATTCCACCTATACGGACAACCTGCTGATGCTGACATTGTCACGCGGCGGGCCGATTGTCTGGCTCTCTGAAGATGATGCGCGTGAAGCGGGCATTGAAGATAATGACTGGGTGGAGGCGTATAATACAAATGGCGCCTTAACCGCTCGAGCCGTTGTTTCCCAGCGCGTGAAACCGGGCATGATCATGATGTATCATGCTCAGGAAAAGATTGTGAACGTGCCGGGATCAGAGATTACTGGCCAGCGCGGTGGCATTCATAACTCGGTGACACGAACGGTCTTGAAGCCAACTCATATGATCGGTGGATACGCTCAGCAATCCTATGGCTTCAACTATTACGGTACAGTCGGGTCCAACCGTGACGAGTTCGTCATTGTCAGAAAAATGAACAAGGTCGACTGGATGGATACGCCAGCTTCTAAAAAGATGGAGAGCACATCATGAAAATTCGTGCGCAAATCTCAATGGTGTTGAATCTCGATAAATGTATTGGGTGCCATACTTGTTCCGTTACCTGCAAAAACGTCTGGACGACGCGCGAAGGCGTTGAATATGCCTGGTTTAATAACGTGGAAACAAAGCCCGGCATTGGCTACCCCGATAATTGGGAAGACCAAGCTCAATGGAACGGAGGATGGGAGCGGAAAAAGAACGGTAAGATCCAGCCGAAAATGGGCGGTAAGCTCAGCATCCTGTCGAAGATATTTGCTAACCCGGACTTGCCGGAAATTGATGATTACTACGAGCCATTCACTTTTGATTATGCGCATCTTCAAAAAGCGCCGGAGATGAAAACGGCGCCGACGGCGCGGCCTCGCTCTTTGATTACGGGCGAGCGCATGGAAAAAATTAACAAAGGACCGAACTGGGAAGAGATCCTCGGCGGTGAATTTTCCAAACGCTCAAAAGACTATAATTTTGAGAACGTAGAAAAGGAAATACACGGGCAGTTTGAAAATACCTTTATGATGTACTTGCCGCGGTTATGTGAGCACTGCCTTAACCCCGCTTGCGCCGCCGTATGCCCATCCGGCGCGATCTATAAACGGGAGGAAGACGGCGTTGTTCTGATTGATCAGGACAAATGTCGCGGCTGGCGGATGTGTGTTTCCGGCTGTCCTTACAAGAAGATTTATTACAACTGGAATACGGGCAAGTCAGAAAAATGCACACTGTGTTATCCGCGCCTTGAAGCTGGCCAGCCAACAGTTTGTTCGGAAACATGCGTTGGCCGCATCCGTTATCTTGGTGTTGTTCTCTATGATGCAGATCGCATTGAAGAAGCGGCGAGCGTTGAGAAAGAAACAGATCTTTATCAAAGCCACCTCGATATCTTTCTTGATCCGAACGATCCTGAAGTTCAGCGTCAGGCCCGCGCTGATGGCGTTCCAGATGCGTGGTTAGATGCTGCCAAGGCCTCGCCAATTTGGAAGATGGCGATGGAGTGGAAAATTGCTTTTCCGTTGCATCCGGAATATCGGACATTGCCAATGGTCTGGTACGTGCCGCCGCTTTCGCCAATCCAATCCATGGCGCAAGCTGGCGCCTTCGGTGAAAAAGGTTCAATGCCGAATGTGCGTGATCTGCGCATACCCATGCAGTATCTCGCCAACCTGTTGACGGCAGGTGACGAGGAACCGGTCGCTAAGGCGCTCGAGAAGTTGATCGCCATGCGCGCCTACATGCGTTCGAAATCCTATGAGGGTGAAGTCGATGAAACATTGCCCGGCAAGGTCGGCATGACCGGCCAGCAAATTGACGAGATGTATCAATTAATGGCGATTGCCAATTACGAAGATCGCTTCGTCATCCCGACGACACACAGAGAAGAGGTAGAGGATGCTTATGACCTTCGTGGTGAATGCGGGTTTTCATTTGGCGATGGCTGCGGAGAGCCCAGAAAAGCTGTCGAGTGGACGGGATTATTTGCCAAAAACGCAGCCAAGCATAAGGTTTAAGGGAGAGGTCAGATGTCCAATACATACAAAGCTTTAAGTGCGCTTCTTTCTTATCCGACGAAAGAAATTAAAGATGCCGCCGGTGAGATCGAAGCAATTATTTTAAATGAAGGTCTGGCGCCAGCTTGGGCGATAAAGCAGGTCACTCGCCTAACTGACGATTTCAAAGCGCTTGACCTTTATGAGCTGCAGGAGCGCTACGTATTCCTGTTTGATCGCACGCGATCCCTGTCGTTGCACCTCTTTGAACATGTCCATGGGGAGTCGCGTGACCGCGGTCAGGCTATGGTCGATCTTAAAACGCTTTATGGCGAAGGCGGGCTTGAAATTGGCGCCAATGAGCTGCCGGATTTTCTCCCACTCTTTTTGGAGTATTTATCAACCCGCTCAGATGAAGAGGCGCGCACGCTTCTGAAAGAACCGCTTAGTGTGATCGCAGCGCTGAAGGAACGCCTTGAAAAGCGCAAGACACCCTATGTCGCTGTTTTCCGAATACTGGAATCGATCGCGGGTGATGAGCCGTCGAAACGCGAACTCGATGACCTTCGAAAAACACCAGATGACGACCCTAATGATTTAGAAGCGTTAGACGCGGTCTGGGAGGACGAACCTGTAATCTTTGGTCCCGGTGAAGAGGCCTGTCCCAAAGTTTCTGAAATGATCGATCGTATGAACGTCGGTGACGCCCCAAGCGCCATTGCCAAAACAGCACGGAGTTAGACCCATGATGAGCTATCTCAATCAGTTTTTCTTTGGTGTTTACCCTTACATTTGTCTCGTTGTATTTGTTGTCGGTTGTATTTTGCGATTTGACCATGGCCAATATTCCTGGCGGTCTGGGTCCAGTCAACTTCTAAGACGCAAGCAGCTTGTGACCGGCAGTATTCTTTTTCACGTCGGCATCCTGATTATTTTCGGCGGTCATTTTGTTGGATTGCTGACGCCGATCTGGGTGTTCGATGCAATTGGTATATCCCACGGCGCCAAACAGGTGCTGGCGATTGTTGCAGGCGGATTTGCCGGGGTGATGTGCCTGATCGGAATGTTATTGCTTATTCATCGACGATTATTCGATGCGCGTATTCGTGCGACTTCAAGTTTTGGCGACACCTCTATTTTACTCATACTATTTGCGCAATTGCTGCTTGGTCTTTCTACCATTTTCGTTTCCCTGCAACATCTTGATGGGCATGAAATGGTTAAGTTCATGGAATGGGCGCAGCGCATTCTTACTTTTAGAGGCGGAGCAGCAGAACTTGTCGCGGAAGTTCATCCGATCTTTAAGGCTCATCTCTTCCTCGGATTAACGATCTTCCTTGTTTTCCCGTTCACTCGACTTGTGCACATGCTTTCGGCGCCGATCTGGTACTTAAACCGCCGTGGTTATCAAATTGTGCGCACACGAAAACAAAACCCCAAACAACCGGCGGCGCCGGCTCAGCAATAAGTGACTTCAAGAAAAGTTGGAGAAGGACAATGTTACGGAAAATTCTGGGTATCAGCGCTGCGGCAGTTATTTCAGCGACAGCCGCCTATGCCGAAGGTGACACGCTGCAAACAACCGATAGCCCTATCATTGACGCGATCAAAAGCGGTAAGCCGCTGATTGATGTGCGGTATCGTTTTGAAACAAAAGATCAGGATGGTTTTGCTGAGGATGCAATCGCTCACACTGTACGCACCCGCTTTGGGTATGAGGCTGGTGAGGCGTATCATTTTAAAGTGCTGGTTGAGTTTGAAAATGTATTTTCAATAGGAAGCGACAGGTTTAATTCAACGACAAATGGGGCGACCGCTTACCCGGTCATAGCTGATCCCGACGCAACGGAACTTAACCGCGCGCAGGTTACATTCACAGGCATTGAAAAAACACCGATCACAATTGGTCGCCAGCGCTATAACCTTAACAATCACCGGTTCGTCGGCGCCGTCGATTTTCGTCAGAATCAGCAAACCTTTGATGCAGCCCGTCTGTCATCAACAATCATCGACAATCTGACCGTCGACTATGTTTATATCGACCGTGTTCATCGGATTTTTGGCGACGCCCATCCGATGGGCGAGTTTGATAGTAACAGCCATGTGATTTCCGCGGCCTACGATGCTGGCGCCTTCGGGACGATCAAAGGGTATGGCGTATTGCTTGATCTGGAACAGGCGCCTGCACTTTCGTCAGCGACCTGGGGTGTTCGATATGAGAATGTTGTCCCAATCGACGAAGAAATTGGGATCAAAGTAGGTGTTGTTGGCGAGTACGCCTCGCAAAGCGATTATGCCGCGAACCCTTTTGATTATGCGCATGAATATATTCATGGTGAAGTGTCGCTGAGCGTGGCGCCGCTGACAGGCAAGCTAGGATATGAACAGCTTGGCGGAGACGGAGTTATCGGATTTTCAACACCATTGGCGACTTTGCATAAATTCCAGGGATTTGCAGACGTTTTTCTTGCCACGCCGGCGTCGGGTATTGAAGATCTATATGGAACTCTGAGTTTTGCGTGGCCTGAAGCTCCTTGGGGAACGGCTATTACTCTTTTTACAACCTATCATGAATTTGAGAGTGAAAGCGGCGATGTCGATTTTGGTCAGGAAGTTGATGCTGGGGTGCGTGTAAAGTTTCGCAAGCATTGGACGGCGGAACTAAAAGGCGCTCATTATGATGGCGCCGGCGCATTCGCAGGCCGTGATATAATTTGGGCGTCTTTGCGATTTCAGTATTAGGGGGTGTTGATTAGCGACTTAGTCGTTAATGACGAGACAAAGACTGTAAGCTTAGTTCGCGTCAATAAACTCTGAAGGTTTGGCGATCGTTTTCAGATCGTCCATTTTGTTGAGAACAATATTGGGTCCATCAACGACAACACCATAAGGTTTAAGAGTTGAAAAGGCGCGGGATAGATTCTCAGGCGTCATACCAAGAACAGAGGCGAGGGTGCGCTTTTCAACGGGCAACACCAATGCGCCATTTGTTCCTTGGCGTTCATGTTGCACTAATAAATAATTCGCCAGTCGCTCTACAGCTGTGCGTAGTTTAATATTTTTGTAGGCGCGGACGACGCCATGATAACAAGAAGCGAGTTCGAGAACGGCCTTTTGTGCGAAGTCACGATCTTTGAGCATCGCTGTGCGTACATTCTCGGCAGGTATCATCAATATGCGAGAGGCCTCGAGCGTGCGGGCCGACATCTGGTAGGCGCCGTCAATTAACGCTGACGCAAGAACAAATGTTGCGACGGGCTTGATCAGCGTCATTGTGCCTTCACGGTTATTGGCGCTGGCGAAGAGTTCAACTTGTCCTTCGATGAGGATGTGTAGAAAATCAGTTAAGTCGCTTTCGGAAAAGAGGACGACTGACGCGGGAAATCGCTGGAGAAAACTGCCAGCTAAGAGAGCGTCAAAATTATCCTGGAACATGCCGGAGAAAATGGGCAGAGCCCTCACTGTTTCTTTTTCCGACTCGCGCATCGTAACCCTCTGAACTGCTTTGTCTTTGGGCGCTTATGGCTAAATCGCTTGATAAATGTCAAGTCGCAATTTGTCGCTGGTTAAACAGCGCGGCCATGTATGAAAAGTGCACTCTTGTTTCGTCGAATCCGACCGGATTTGGCGATAAAGCTTGTTGCTGTCGCGCCGTTAATCCCCAAAACCATCCATGTAGAATGCGCCCGCGATATATGCTGGCGTACATGGGTAAAGGTATCGGTTATGCAAAAAACTGATGAATCTGAGGCGCGGGCGGATCAGTCTATTCTTGGAGGCGCACCTTGGGCGCTTGATCCGATCAAACCGGAGCTAATGGACGAGCCGATAGAATATTTCTTCGCTGAACATTACCGCCAACGACAAGCGGCGGATGCGCTTATTCTAGTTGCTAATGGCGAGTATGATAAGCAAGGTGTCGAACGGCTCATAAATTTCTTGGAACGAGACTATGCGCGTCATGTCGGCGACGAGGAGGTCGGGTTTTTTCCACTCCTGCGACAACAATGCATCCCGGAAGACAATATTGAATCCTTGATAAAACGTCTGTGCGACGAGCATAAGAATGAGGAAAATATCGGAAAAGATGTGCTGGCCTTGTTAAAGGAGCTGCAAACAGGTGCAACAATGTCAGTTGAAAAAAAGCGCAAGTTGCGTGTTTTTGCGGAGCATACTCGCCAACATCTGGCCGTCGAAAATGCAGTTTTATTACCAATTGCCCGCGTGAGAATGGATGAGGGATCATTGAAAGCATTGTCTGTTATTTTGAAACAGCGCTATGCTGATGAAGACAGTGAAAGATAAGGGACGCAAGCTCGTGAACCAGCAGTTGACAAATAAAAACGACACTGGCGCCGATATCATGGTCATCGCCGCTATTCTTGGTATAGGAGCGATTTTCTCACTCTATGTTGCGGCGCGTGCGGTGGACCCAATGATGGAGGTCCACGCCTTGGTTTTTCTAGGCGCGTTTTTGATTGGTGCGTTTGCCTTGGTCTCACACGTTTCTTCATCAAAAGAGGCGCCCCAAGGCGCTTATGAAACTGGCGTCGTCAAGGCAGGTGTTTTTGCATCGATGTTCTGGGGAGTTGCTGGTTTTCTGGTGGGCGTGATCATTGCTTTTCAACTCGCATTTCCAGATTTGCTGTATTTTGAAGGCGCGCCATGGACGAATTTTGGCCGATTGCGTCCACTACACACTTCTGCGGTGATTTTTGCCTTTGGCGGCAATGTTCTGATCGCGACATCATTTTATGTCGTGCAGCGCACATGCCGTGCGCGTCTTGCGGGTGGCCTGGCGCCGTGGTTTGTTTTCTGGGGCTACCAGCTTTTTATTGTGATTGCCGCGACCGGCTATCTGATGGGCGTGACGCAATCAAAAGAATATGCCGAACCGGAATGGTATGCAGATTTATGGCTGACAATTGTATGGGTCGTTTATCTTCTCGTCTTTTTGGGGACGATCTGGAAGCGTAAAGAGCCGCATATTTATGTGGCGAACTGGTTCTATCTGTCCTTCATCGTGACAATAGCGATGTTGCACATCGTCAATAATCTCGCAGTGCCGGTTTCATTAACTGGTTCAAAAAGTTATTCGTTGTTTGCGGGCGTGCAGGATGCGTTGACGCAATGGTGGTATGGACACAACGCGGTTGGGTTTTTCCTGACCACGGGCTTTCTCGCCATCATGTATTATTTCATACCAAAGCGTGTGAACCGGCCGGTTTATTCTTACCGGCTTTCGATTGTGCATTTCTGGTCGTTGATCTTTATCTACATTTGGGCGGGCCCGCACCATCTGCATTACACGGCGCTGCCGGAGTGGGCGCAGACACTTGGGATGACATTTTCTGTGATGCTGTTGATGCCAAGTTGGGGCGGTATGATCAACGGTTTGATGACCCTTTCCGGCGCATGGGATAAGCTGCGCACCGATCCGGTTTTACGGATCATGGTTGTGTCGCTCGCCTTTTACGGCATGTCGACCTTTGAAGGCTCGCTCATGTCTGTTCGAGCCGTCAATTCACTGTCGCATTATACTGACTGGACGATCGGACACGTTCATGCGGGCGCCCTCGGTTGGGTGAGTTATATTTCTTTTGGCGCGCTTTATTGCCTTGCAACTTGGCTGTGGAACCGCAAGTCATTGTACTCGAATGCGCTCGTTGAATGGCATTTCTGGATTTCAACCATGGGTATTGTTCTTTACATTTCGTCAATGTGGGTTGCCGGCATCACCCAAGGATTGATGTGGCGCGCCTATAATGAGTTTGGTTTTCTCGAACACTCTTTTGTCGAAACGGTGGAGGCAATGCATATCCCGTTCATCATCCGTGCGACGGGCGGCACAATGTTCCTCATCGGCGCGCTTATTATGGCTTATAATATCTGGCGGACAGCGAGGGGGGATGTGCGCACTGGCGAAAAAAGCCTGATGGATGAATCGTCGAGCCAGGCGGCCCGACCGGTTCCAGCGGAATAGGGGGCGGCAATGTTAGGTAAACACGAATTTCTTGAAAAACATGGTCTCCTTCTGACGGTTGGCATTTTGGTCGTTGTTGCGATTGGCGGCGCCGTTGAAATTGCACCGCTCTTTTATCTTGAAAGTACAGTTGAGGAAGTTGACGGTGTCCGTCCTTATTCACCGCTCGAACTTGCAGGGCGCAATGTTTATGTGCGTGAGGGGTGCTATGTTTGCCATAGCCAGCAAATTCGCCCTTTGCGCGACGAAGTTGAGCGCTATGGCCATTACTCACTGGCGGCGGAAAGCATGTATGATCACCCGTTTCAATGGGGGTCGAAGCGCACGGGACCAGACCTTGCGCGTGTCGGCGGCAAATACTCTGATGAATGGCACCGCCAGCACATGGTGAGCCCTAGAAGCCTTGTGCCTGAATCCATTATGCCGCCATATGCGTTTTTAGAAAAGCGAGAGCTTGATTACTCACAAGTTGAGGCTTGGTTAAAAGCTAACCGTGCTGTTGGCGTTCCTTATACAGATGAGATGATTGAAAATGCGGCGCTTGATTTGCGTACGCAGGTCGATCCCTTCTCCGATAATTACGATGCTTTTGTAGCGCGATATCCAAAGGCGCAAATCAGAAATTTTGACGGTAATGATCGCCAGATCACAGAGATGGATGCGCTCATCGCCTATATGCAAATGCTCGGCACATTGGTGGATTTTGACACCTATGAAGCTGAAGAAAATTATCGGTGAGGGTTAATCATGTATGAAATGCTTGCCTCCTTTGCGCAGACTGGCGGTCTTCTCCTTTTCGTGTTCGCCTTTGTGCTGGTGTTGATTTACGCGCTAGCGCCGTGGAACAAAAAGACTTTTGAAGAAGCCGGGCGTATTCCGTTCAAAGATGATGAAGAGAATGATAAGGGTCGCGAAGATGTCTGATAAAGATATTGATGAGCATTCCGGCGTAGATACTACCGGTCATGAATGGGATGGCATCAAAGAGCTGAACAATCCTTTGCCGCGCTGGTGGGTTATTGTTTTCTACATCACGATAATCTGGTCTGTCGTCTATTGGGTGTTAATGCCGTCTTGGCCGGGCATAACAGGCTATTTGAAAGGCACACGCAATCACTCGGAACGTGAAAATGTGACGGTCCAGATGGCCGCATTAGATGCCGAACGGGCAGAATCGACACAAAGGCTAATCGCAGCACCGTCACTTGAAGCTATTGAATCAGACCCCGCGCTTCATCAATTTGCAATGGCTGCGGGCGCATCGCTCTTTGGCGATAATTGCGCAACCTGTCATGGCGCGGGCGGACAAGGGTTTAAAGGCTATCCCAACCTCAATGATGATGCGTGGCTTTGGGGCGGGTCCCTTGATCAGATCAAACATACAATAACTGTCGGCAGGCGCTCACTTCACCCGGAAACCACGAACACCTTGATGATGGCTTATGGACGAGATGGATTGCTCACTCGCGATCAGATCAACGACCTTGTGGACTATGTTAGTTTTATCTCCGGCCAAGCTGAGGAAACAGAAGCAGCCACGCGCGCAGCGCCGCTCTTTGCGTCTCAATGCGCTTCTTGCCACGGGGCTGATGGGACGGGGGATCAAATTCAGGGGGCGCCGAACCTGACTGACGCCATCTGGCTTTTTGGCGGTGATCGCGCGACACTTTATGAGACCTTGTGGAACGGTCGCGCCGGGGTCATGCCCGCATGGGATGAGCGTTTGTCTGAAGAAGAGATTATTGCGCTGTCGGTTTATGTTCACTCACTCGGGGGCGGCGAATAATCCATGGACAAAGCGGCCGGCACGAACGCCAGTGGCGGCGTTGAACGGATTAATGTTGAGCCGATCAACAGTCCTGAGAACCGGACTTTATATAAAGCGCGTGAGGCGATTTATCCAAAGCGTGTAAGCGGTAAATATCGCCGATTAAAGTGGGTCATCATGGTGCTGACTCTTGGCGTTTATTATATCCTGCCATGGGTGCGGTGGGAACGTGGGGCCAATGAACCGGATCAGGCAATCCTGGTTGATTTTGCCGGTTCGCGATTTTATTTTTTTGCTATCGAGATTTGGCCGGACGAGCTTTATTACGTGACCGGCCTGTTGATCCTTGCCGCACTCGGATTGTTTCTGGCAACCGCGTTATTTGGACGGATCTGGTGCGGGTACACTTGTCCGCAAACGGTTTGGACTGATCTTTACATCGCGGTTGAACGGATGATCGAGGGTGACCGCAATAAGCGGATGAAACTTGATAAGGCGCCGTGGTCGACGGACAAGATCATGAAAAAAGTTTCTAAGCATACGATCTGGATTTTGATCGGCATGGCGACGGGCGGTGCATGGATTTTTTATTTTCATGATGCGCCGACGATTGCAGCTCAGTTTTTTAAAGGACAGGCGCCGTTTACAGCCTATTTTTATTGTGCGTTGTTGACTATGACGACGTATATTTTTGCCGGCTCCATGCGCGAGCAGGTTTGCACATATATGTGCCCATGGCCGCGTATTCAGGCGGCGCTAACAGACGAAGACACGCTACAAGTCACGTATAAAAAAGATCGTGGTGAGCCGCGTGGTCCCCATAAAAAAGGCGATAGTTGGGACGGGCGAGGCGACTGTGTTTCATGTCGCGCTTGTGTGGCGGCGTGCCCAATGGGGATTGATATTCGCGAAGGCGCACAGCTCGAATGCATCAATTGTGCATTATGTATCGATGCTTGTGATGACATCATGGCGAAAGTTGATCGGCCTCTATCGCTGATTGGATATGATACAGACGCGAATATGGCGCGCCGGGAGGCGGGCGAAAAACCAAAGTTTAATTATATTCGCCCGCGCATTCTGGTTTATAGCGTCATGCTGGTGTTGGTTGCGAGTGTCATGAGTTGGACATTGTTTTCCCGCGCGACTGTCAACCTTAATGTTATTCGTGACCGGACACCGCCTTTTGTCAAACTATCTGATGGATCGGTGCGAAACGCGTATACGGTGAAAATTGTCAATCGTGATAATGTTGAACGAACGTTCTTACTTGATGTGAAAGGACCGCCGGAGATGGTCGTTTCTGCAGCCGGAGATAATTTTGAAGAGAATAACCACCAAGTTGTAGTGCTTGATGATAGTGTTCGCTCCATTCGTCTCTTTGTGACTTTGCCGCCTGAGGCTTTAGACAAGGCGTCACTTCCTATAAGTGTTACGGCTCGTGATATCGCCACAGGAGAAGAAGCGCTAAACCCGACAACTTTTATTACGGGAGGGCGCTGATGACTGAGATGACGAACACTACTGAAGATAAACGCAAAATTACCGGGCGGCATGTCCTGTTGATGTTGGGCGCGTTCTTTGGTGTCATCATCATCGCCAATGTAACTTTTATTACGCTGGCCGTGCGGAGTTTTCCCGGCGAGTCTGAGAAAAAATCTTACATGCAAGGGCTGCAGTATAATGATGTCCTGCGTGATCGTAAAAGTCAGGCTGCTCTTGGATGGCAAGTTGCGATTGTCAGGGCTGAACGGATTGGTGACGGTGGAGCGTTAGAAGTTAGAGTACGCGATGAGGCAGGGACTGTTTTGCCGTTTTTGGAAATCTCAGGGGTGCTAAAACGTCCTACCTATCAGGATGCTGATATGGCGTTAGCATTTTCTCCTTCAACTACCGGGACTTATATCGCACAGACTTACGAATTGACGTCGGGTATTTGGGATTTGCACGCTGAAGCCCTAAATAGATCAGGAAACCGGTTCGAATTTACAGCCCGTATAATCATTGAATGAGTGTTACACAAACCATCGATACAGATCTTGGATGCCCGAGCAATC
>BQJH01000056.1 GCA_021604605.1 Hyphococcus sp. | reverse complement strand
TAGGTGGAGGGAAATCTGTAACAGTTGCACAGGGCTTTTCCGCCCGAACGATGGACCGGATGACTGCGACATCTGGCGGCGCGCCATTTTTAAGTCGAAATGCCTTTGTTGATGGCTATCTGCCCGATACGCAACACGCCTTGACGGGAATAGTGCGAACGCCACTGACATCGAAAGTAAGCGCAGATTTCCTTTTTGCCTACGGCTATGGCGAAGATCGCCAAGAGACTTTGTTTGATATTACAGCACCAGCTTTTGACGGCGTGTCGCAAGCGCCGTTCGATAAGGCCGTGCTTCGCGCCGGGATCAACTTTGACCTGGCTCGCGGGCAGCTACGGGTGGAACAAGGTATTCGTCACGAGGACGGGACAATTCTTGACGCTCAGTTTGGCGAAAACTCTATGGCCTCGACATATTACACTGCGGTTGAAGCTTATTGGCGATTGCTGCCGAAGTGGCGTGTGAAGGCCCGGGTTGCTGCAGGTTACACAAAAGCGAAGACAGATGGGTTTGGTGCTTTCGTTGACGAGTTTTCCGGCCTAACAACAACCCAATTCTCGATGGCTTTAGCAGGCGATAACCTTATCAGTAATGGAGACAGTTTTTGGGTCGGCGTATCCCAGCCAATGCAGCTCACATCTGGTGAAGCGCGGCTTAATTTGCCAACAGCCTTTGATAAGCAAACGGAAACCTTATCATTTTCTTCCGTAACAGCGCCCCTCGGCGTAAGTGGTCAACGACTGGATTATGAAGCCAGTTACCGGTTCAAAACCAAGAAGTTGGGCGCCTTCCGTCTAAACCTGCTGCACCAAACATTTAGTAATGATGATGTGAGACCACAAATGACACTGCTGATCCGCAATGGCTTTACGTTTTAGGTCAGTTTAAACGCGCTCTAATAAAGCAGGACTTTGACCCGTCAGTGCATTTGGCAGGCGTTCCGGCAGGGCGTTTGTTTCCATTGCTTTGCGGACCCAGTCCTGTGCTTGGTCCAGCTCGGGCGCTAATTCCTTTCGGAGATTATTGCGCCGTTCCAACCTGGCGTCATTGTCGAACTTCACTTTGGGATTTTTAGAATACTTCGCGAAAAGATCACTTTCGATTATCTCTTGTGCAGTTTTGTCCTCTTGTGGCTGCCCGAAATGAGTGAACGCGTTGCCGATAGTATTGAGTGGGTCGTTGAATAATGTTTCGGCGTTCAAGCTGACTGCACAATCGTTTGTGGATAAAATATTAGCGTAGATAGAAATCTGTGCGAACCATAAGGCTGCAGCCTTTTGAGCATCAGTCATTGTTTCATCTACAGGTGTGAATTTACTAATTGCCCCGCGCATTTCATGAACAACACTATGCACCCACTTACGATGATTAGGAGAACGCAGGATCGCCAACAAGTAGTGCTCAAGCCCAAAATACAACAAGATTGATTTTTGTTTTGGATTCAGCGTCAGCAGTTCTGGGATAATAAAATTTACAGGAACATTTGCTTTTACAATCGCTGGCCCGTCGGCAATGTAGCGTCGCGAAAGTAGCGCTGAAGAAAGAGCCAGTTGTTTTGACCAGGCCTCTGATTTTTCTCCATTGGAGGCCGTGACGGCGAGTTGCCGCAAAATTAGCGGCTCACGGGTGACAATATTTTGGTCGGGTAGGTCAAGCGCTCGAGCGAGTAAGGTCGATCCACAGTGGGCGATGTGAAAAATATAGCAAACATCAACAGGGGCATTGTTTAACGCTGGCGCAGCGAGGAGGTCGTCAGTGCTGACTCGCAAGGCGCCCTTACTGATCGGGGAAATTCGCATGTCGCAAAATATAGACCGTTGATATGCGGCTCTATCCATGTTCACGAACATTGCATAAGGCGGTTGAAACGCGTGTAAAAATTGATCAGGGCTATCAAATAATGTATCCAGATCCATGAGGCATTCCGTAACGTTGAGGCTTTATAAGAAGCCATTGTTTATTATTCCGCCGCTATGATAAACAGTTTGAAAATGATTGCCATGGCGGCTGTCAACCGAGCTGATAAGTGTAACTAATGAACTTAACAGAACCACAGCAGGGCAAGCCTTTTGCAATTGTAGAGTCCAAAGGGGCTTTGCTCCAGGACATTCCAGAAAGCGACTTCATTGCCTGGTATAAAAAATATGGGGCGATTATGTTCCGCAGCTTTGACGTGGACATGGATACATTTCAGGCGTTGACAAATCGCTATTGTGTTAGTTCTGTATTCAATGAAAGCCCAGATCGACGCCTTCTTGATGAAACAACACAAGTGCAAACGGTAAACCTTGGCACGGCGCCTTTTCCGTTGCACCCTGAGCTCTCCCGCGAACCGTTTAAGCCCGATGTCTGTTTCTTTTGGTGTATAGAGCCACCGGAAGGTGGGGGGCAGACGACTGTTTGTGACGGCGTTGAAATCGTCAAATCTATGCCGCCGCAACTCTATAACATATTTGCGCGCAGACGATTTCTATATCGCCAACTAGCATCAAGCGAAGTCTGTGAATACTGGTTGGGTGAGGCGATGCCTAGTGATGCGCAGTTAGCAAACACGGCTAGCTCTTCTTGTCCGTACCATTTTTTCAGAAATCCGGCTGGTAAGATTGTTCGTGAATTTTCGCGGCCAGCCTTACACAAGCCAATGTTCTGCGATGACTTGGCGTTTGGGAATTTTCTTCTTTTCGCTCGTTATCATCTTAACATGAAAAAATTTCCTAGTTTTGATGGCCCAGAATTGATCCCGGATAGTGTTGTAACGGGTGTAAAGAATATCAGTGACCGTTTGACGGCGCCGGCAGGTTGGCAGCCTGGTGATGTATTGGTATTGGATAATACTCGATTTATGCATGGGCGGACCGCCATTGCTAATCCTGACCAACGTTTGATTGCATCTTACTTCGGCTATCTGGCTTTTGCCGAGCCTGATGCGGAAGAGCCTGAGAATGCTATTTGGCGGCGTGAGGCGTTTACTCCCCCGCACAAGAAGATGGTGCAAGGGCGGTAAAAGGGTGGCAATAAAAAAAGGAGCGCTTACCGAGCGCCCCTTTTCTCAGGCATTGTGAATTAAGCTTATTATTCAAACAATTTGTACTGGGCTTTGAAAGAGATGCTCATGTCGGGCGACTCATCCGTTGCGCCAAATGACGTGTTGAGGTTGAACCGCAAGCGATTGTTGACCGCGTAAGACCCGCCAAACAGGAATGAACCGATTGTCGTTGAATTTTGTTCCGCAACGGTTCGGAAGATTGAACCATCTGAGAGCGTCTGTCTAAATTTTGTTTGGGTTGATAAGAAATGGCTTTGGTCATATCCGAAGTTGACGGAGAGACGTTCATTTAAAGATAGTCCGACCCCCAAGCTGGTGCGGATGGCGTCACCGGCGTCAAATCCGTAAATTGTCGTGTTTGGACCCGTCATTACATTTGGCGACGTTGGCATATTGGCCTGATAACCAATATTGGCAAAGATAACCGCTGGCGCTGTCGGAAGGATGAACGTCATACTCGGTTCAATCGTCCAATATCCGGACCCTGTCGCCAGTTCAGTTTCAATCCCGTTTGTATCGCGAGCGACCTCAAACGGGCCTTGTCCGGTTGGCGCTTTGGCGCGCAAATTGGCGATCATATAGGGGAAGTTGACGCCATTATTAAGTTGATAATGAAGACCAAAATCAACATCACCGATGCCGCTGCCGCTGAGTTCCCTGAACACTGATGTTGAGTCGTCAATCGAAACACCGGTAATCGTGTCATTGCGTTGAACATATGCAATACGGCCATCAATTTCGAGGCGGTCCGTCAGACCATATTTGACAGAGACGCTTTCCGAGATTGAGCGACGATCAGAGTCTGTTGCCTCAATGGCCCCAATCAGAATCGCGTCGAGGATCTCAACGCCCTGGAAGAAGAAGCGATTGTCTGATGAGGTGGTAAAGCTGACCGACGGCTCAACATACATTGTGCCTTTTGGGGTCAGGATGCCGCCAACATCAGAGAACACGGCGAGGTAGGGACGTTCTTCTTCTTCCTCCGGCCTCACGCCAACTTCTTGCGGCAGGCCATTCTCAGGCTGTTTGTCATCACGGTTGCGCTGTTGATCAACAGCACGCTGAGTCACATCGGGGCGTTCAGCAGCGCTAACGTCTTCAGCGCTATTAGAGGCAACCCGTTGCGGCGTCGGCTGCTGGCTGGTTTGGCCAGCGTCGGATTGAACCTTTTCCTGCGCTGCATTTTCTGTGGTTTGGGCAATTTGTACTGCGGAAGGGGCAAGGGCGCTGCCTGGCAATGTTAATTGCTGGCCTATGCTTAATCGGTAAGGGGATTTCAGATTATTAGCGGAAGCAATTGCTGCGATGGTTGTGTTATTGGTGCGCGCGATATCGTAAAGAGTATCGTTCTTTTTAACACGGTACTGACCGCCAGCAATATAAGGCTGTGCGCTCGCGAGTTTTGCGACCGTTGCAGCAGAAGCCTGCATCGTCGTTTGCATCTGGTTGAGGCGTGCGCTTTGCTGCTCGATTATTTCACCCTGCTTGGCGATCATTTGCTCCGCTTCGTCAAGACGGAGGGTCTGCAGGGCAATTATGTCTCGTAAATAGACAAGTTCTTCTTCGACCGTTGGTTTCGGTGCGATTTCTGTTGCGGCAGGAACGTCTGGCGTTTGCGAAGTTTCAGCAAACGCTGTTGTGGTTAACGCACCGGCTATCGTGACGACCGCCGTATAGCTTAATAATTTCGACTTCATCGAACTTCCCCTAGATTTATACCGTATCGAACAGTGCTTTGACTTCACTGCAGGCGGTTTTGTATTCGTTTGCAAAATCATCGCCGTCGAATTCTTTGGTTAATGTGTGAACTGTGCTTCTTGAGCGTCCCGTTAACTCTGCGGCTTTGGAAACATTGCCGTCAGTTTCTTGTAAGGCTTTCAGAATAAGAAACCGTTGTACGAGAGACTTGGCTTTGGCGATGTTCAGGCTTTTCATTTTATGGGGTTGAGCCGCGCTGCACGGATCAAAGAGTAAGTGCTCCGGCAAAATTGCACCATCGCGAGCATGAACCAGCGCGCGGGCCAGGACATTGCGTAACTCACGGACATTCCCCGGAAACCGGTGTTTTCTAAGACAGTCGGCGGCGCGCGGAGAAATTTTGCGGCTTCGATAAGCTTCATTGGAATGTGAGGCAATGAGCGCTTCGGCAATTTCAATAACATCGTCGCCGCGTGCGCGTAGCGGCGGCACATCAATGAACAAAACATTGACGCGGTAGTATAAATCCAGTCTGAACTTGCCAGAGCTGGTTGCCTGCAGAAGGTCGACATTTGTTGCTGCAACGAGCCGGAAGTCTACTTTTTTACTGGAGCTTCCGCCGAGCATCGTCACTTTGCCGTCTTCTAGAACGCGCAGAAAATGTGACTGAATCGGCAACGGCATTTCGCCAATTTCGTCAATAAACAAAGTTCCGCGATCTGCGGCGGCAAGGGCGCCGATGCGATCTGACACGGCGCCTGTAAACGCACCCTTTTTATGCCCAAACAACTCTCCTGCGGCGAGGGTCTCAGGGATGGCCCCGGCGTTTAATGGATTAAACGGTTCGGCATTACGCTTGCTGAAGGCATGGATGTGGCGGGCAACCAACTCTTTGCCGACCCCGGTTTCCCCGGAAATGAGCACAGGCGAGTCATCCTCGGCGTATAACTTAATCTGTTCACGCATCTTAACGGCGAGCGGACTGGACCCGACAATCTCAACTTCGCCTCCTGCGCGGCTTTGGGCGGGCTTACGAGATTTCTTGCTCTTCGCTTTTTTTGGTGAAGGCAATCGGTCGCTGACAAAAGAGTCGAGCGAGTGATAGATATCAATTAATTCGCTTGTATCAGACCCGGTAAGGCGGTCTCCACGCGCAAAGTCACGATCAACCATTATTGCTCCCCCAAGAGCTGAACGGTTTATAACAATGCTGACTTGCGAGTGATCAACTATAAATGTTGAAAGCTGTTAGCTAAGCGCTCTTTGAACTTAGTCCGGCTGATGGTTCAGCGGCGTCTTCCCCAAAGGAGCGCCTTCTCTCCCACAAGAAAGCTCCCACGAATTAAAATACTAGATCAAATGGTACTCAAAGCAATACAAACTCGCTCTGGGCTCATTCTTTTTCGCACTCTTTTTCCCAAACGTGGTTACAATTCGCGCCTAAGGCGAGTCACTCACAGCATGACAACTTATTTAGACGCTCTTTGATAAGATATCTCAGTAAGCAGACTTGTATGTCCAGTATAAGGTGTCGGCCAGAATGACGTGCTATGAACGATGGCTAATCTCAATCGCATTTCAAGCATCGGATAAGGCAACCGTTTCCTGATTTGAGACGTTTATTGAGGTAAGAAATATTACTGGCGTCGAAATCGGGCTTTAGCTTCGTAAGAGGGGATTATTGCTCAAATCGCCAACACGTCGAATTTACTGAACAATTTAGACACGAATTAGACACATTGTTGCGTCGCAGCATTAATTGCTGAGGCTTGCCATAAACATTACAAAACTGAAATCTTCTTTGTTTAACAGTTTGTTAACGATCTTGACCCGACCCGGGTCCCATTTTGGCACGGGGTTTGCATCTAAGCTGAGCGTGGGGGGGACTTACGCTCCCCTTGGATAGGTCAGGTGCGTCTTCGCTGAATATGGCGGGGCGTCTTGGCTGACTTTGTAAAGTGAAACCTTAGTGGGAGACTAGAAGTGAAACTCAAACTTTTATCATCAATTGCTGCGACGGCTATGCTGGCGACTTTCGGCACAGCGAACGCGGCTCCAATTCCAGTGGACGTTGATTTAACGGCTGCTAAAAATGGTTCAAACTCTGAATCTGGCAAAGGCAGCCAGACTGTAACTGAAACCAACACCGACAACTCAATGGATAGTTCTATTGACAACGAAGACCAAGCCAACGCTGGCGGCGATGCTGCCAACAATGGTGGCGAAATCGAGCAAGCCAATGGCGGAACAAATGCTGCCAACAATGGCGGCAAGGTCGATGCTTCAAATGATGACAACGATCTTGTAGATATCGAAACTGTTTCTCTGAGCTCTACAAAAACTTCGACAAAAACTGACAACGAAGATCAGGCCAACACTACTACTGGCCACGCAGCCAACAATGGCGGTAAAGTTGATGCGTCAAATGACGACAATGACCTTGTCGACATTGAAAATATTCAGCTCGACGCGTCAGACAGCTCAGTTGACAACGAAGATCAAGCCAATGCTGGTGATGATGCTGCTAACAATGGCGGTACAGTCGATAATTCTGCACGTACTAAGACTTACACAAAGACTTATACGAGCACGAAAACTGATAATTCAGTCGACAACGAAGACCAGGCCAATGCTGGCGGCGATGCAGCCAACAATGGCGGCGAAATCGAATATGCAGCCGGCGGCACAAACGCTGCTAACAATGGCGGTAAAGTCGACGCGTCAAGCGACGACAATGATCTTGTTGACATTGAAAACCTAAACGTTCAGGTCGATGCGTCTGACAGCTCTGTCAAGGACTCTGCTAATGGCGGTGACGATGCCGCAAACAACGGCAGCACAATTGATAACTCGTCTGGCAAAGGCAACGATGGCGACAATCGCGATAATCGCGAAGACAATGGCGACATCGAAGGCCGTAACAACGACAACAATGGTGATCACCGCGTTGACGGAAATGCCAATGGTGACAACCGTGTTGACGGTAACAGAAACGACAGCTCGTCTGGCAAAGGCGATGATGGCGACAACCGTGACAATGATTCACATGACGACAATAACACTGCTTCAGGCAGCGGTATTATCGCCAATGATGACAGTGACGTAGACGTCGATCAGTCAACTGACAACGAAGACCAGGCTAACTCTTCAGCTGGTCATGCAGCCAATAATGGCGGCAGCATTGACGACAATGACGCTGACAATGGTTCAGTCATTGCTAATGATGACAGCAAGGTTAAAGTTGATCAATCAACTGATAACTCTGTTGACAACGAAGATCAGGCTAATGCTGGTCGCAATGCAGCGAACAATGGCGGCACAGTCATTGACACTACGCTGACATTGACGGTTGGCGATGTTCAGTTGAACAACACTGCGTTGTCTTCATCTGTATCTAACGTCTCTATCAATGGCGGTCTTGACGCTCTTCTCGAGCGCACTCGTCGTCCAGGCGGTGGTGATGCGGCTACAACAGGCAACATCAACGGCCAGAGCATTAGCGGCAACCGCGGCTTGTTCAACAACAATGCAAACACTGGCATCGCGAGCATGTCTAACTCGCAGAGCGTCAATGTTGGCACAGTTAACAACGGCCCTGCTCCACAGTAGGTTTCGAGTTAACTAACTTGATGTTGATTGTTTGAGCATCAGGGCGTTGTGAGGAGCTAATTCTCGCAACGCCCGCTCAAACATAAAAGTAAAATGAAGTGAAGTATTGGGGAGTATGGTAATGGGAATGAGCGCATGGGGATTTTTTGTTGCGCCGCTTGTGGCGTATGCACAAGGTCCGGTCCCACAAGAGCCAACCACGACTATCATTGAACAACCCCTGGAATTGGGTGACGACATTTTCGGCGGCTTGGTTCCAATGAATACCGGCGCTATGAGCGCCTCATCAGGCGGCGCTGACACCGCAATCAATATTCAGGACATCGGTATTAACATGGCTGAAAATACTGGGTCAGTCAGCGATGTTAACACGACCAACACCGAAACAGGGCAAATTGCCAACAACGTTGTGAGCGATAATCGCGGTATTACGACGGTGTTTAATAACACCGGGAATGGCGTCATTTTTCAGAGTAACGTAAACGTAAACGTTTTTTTGAATGATGGTGGTAACTAGATCTGTCTTGGGGGAACGAATTGCTTCAGCATTTTAACAGCTTAAAAAAAACGGCCGCAGCGTTGCTTTGTGCAGCGCCAGTTTTTGGTATAGGCGCAATCCCATCTGCGGCGCTTGCCAGTGATGTCATCATTAATACCGGCGGCGCGAATGTCACCGTTGATGTGCCAAGCTTTGCTGAACGTAAGTTTGAAACCGTTGTTCGCCAACAATTTGACTTTAGTTGCGGCTCTGCTGCGCTGGCTACGATTTTAACTCATCATTACGACATCGCTATTTCCGAAACTGACGCTTTTAAGGCAATGTGGGAAGTTGGCGATCAGGAGCGAATTCAGGAGCTTGGCTTTTCTCTTCTGGAAATGAAGTCCTATTTGGAAAAACTGGATCTCTTGGCCGATGGGTTTAAGCTGACGCTGGATCGTATCAATGAGATTGGCGTTCCGGGCATCGCTCTGATTGACGTCAGCGGATACAAACATTTTGTCGTCATCAAAGGGATGACTGAAAAGACCGTTTTAGTCGGCGACCCTTCAAAAGGGGTCTACTCGCTTTCGCGTAAAGAATTTGAAAAGCATTGGGATGGAATTATTTTATTCATCCGCTCTGATGTTCAAAGGGGTAAAGCGAACTTTAACCGCGCCATCGATTGGCGCCTGGCGCCATCTTCTCCCTATGATCGGGCGAAGGACGTCGAAACACTCCAATCAGTATCACTACATCAAACGCGACCGTCATTTTCCGGTTTCGCGATTTCCACCGATTTAAGGAACCCATAAGATGTCGATGATTTCCAAGATCGCATTATTCAGCACCGCAAGCATTCTTTCGATTTCCGGCGCGTCCTTGTCGAGCGCCATGGCCGCCTCGAGCGCGAGCGAGTTGGGCGGAATGGATGCGTTATTCATTGAAGAAACACCTTTGAGCGATGAAGAATTGCTCGATGCGCGCGGCGGTTTCGAAATTGGCGGCTTTCAGTTCAATTTCGGCGTCAGTCTGGCGCCGGTTCAAGTTGATCTGCCGCCGGTATTTGGCGAGGGCGGCGTGTTCGGTGAAAACGGTGGCCCTCTCCCTGAAGGAGGCATCTTCGGCGAAGGGGGTGTCTTTGGTGAGAACGGCGGCCCGTTGCCTGAAGGAGGCATCTTCGGCGAAGAGGGTGTCTTTGGTGAGAATGGCGGTCCATTGCCTGAAGGTGGTGTTTTCGCTGATGGTGGTCCATTAGCACCATCGGTCCCGACTGAGGCGCCCGCAGCACCAGTTGAGCCGGTTACAATTGCAGCCGCCGCGCCAGTTCAGCAACCTGCAATGCCGACAGCGCCTGCGCCGGAAACAACGGTTTATAATGAACCTGCGCCGTTGAATCAGCCTGCTGCAGCGCCACAACCCATCGTCGCGCAAGCGCCGCCAGCGCCTGTTGAGACACCGGCAGCGCCTGCTCCTGTTGAAGCGCCGACTGTGGTTGCGAGTGCGCCGCTGGCGCAAACCACCCAGCCTGTGAGTACAAACCTTGTTGAGACGAAGTCGGAACCTGAGCTTGCGCCCCAGACCAATCTGGTCCTGGCTGACGCCAGCGCACCTGGCCGTTCAACTACTCAGGAAGTGAATGTAAACAGCCAAAACGCTCCGGCGCCACAACCAGAAGAACCAACAAGGGTCTCCATGGCGGGCCAGGTCGAGCAAAAAGTAGAGCGGACGCTCAATCAATTATTGACCGCCGGTAGCACACTGAACAATGTTCTGAACAACGATATTGACGGCGCCACCATCCGGCAAAATATTGATGTGAAAGTTTTCATTCAAAACTATAGCCAGGCGATTGATCGTAATATTGCGAGACGGTCAGCGGCGAGCGCTATTTCCGGTATCGGAATGTTACGGCGCTCATTGGTGAACTAAGTTTAGCACCCTAGAATAATGGACAGAACGACAGCGGAAACTGTCGTTCTGTTTTTTGTTGCGTGATAATAGTTACGCCGCTTTCGTTTCCACAACAGGGAAATCAATCTCGGTTTGCGCGACATGGTTGACATAATTGGTGAATATATTCGCCACTACATTCGCAACGGTTTCTACAATATCGCTGTCGTTTAATCCTGCCTGACGTGCGCTCGATAAATCAGCATCGTTTGCAAAGCCGCGTTTCTCAACGATAGCTGTCGACAATGCAAGAATGGCGTTGAGCTTCGGATCACTAGAGTGACCGTTCAGGCGGCTTGTAATTTCGCTCGCATCTACGTTCAGGCTTTTTGAAATTGCAGAGTGGGCGGAGGCGCAATAATCACAGCTGTTGGCGCCCGCAACCGTCAGGGCGATGGCCTCTCGGGTCTGGGCGTTGAATGCGCCTTTGCCAAGCTCTTCATTGAGCTGCAATAGCCCGGAAAGAGCCGCAGGCTGGTTTGCAAGAACCCGGTAAAGGTTAGGGACCATTCCGACTTTTGTTTTGATGGCGCCTAACAGGTCTTCTGCAGCTGGGGAGGCGGTTTCATCGGATACTTTAGTAATTCTGGACATGGGGGATCTCCTTTTTCTGGCGCTTGCGCCGTTTGTTTTTAAGTCGCCTTTCAAAACATCCGGCGACGCCAACGCATATAGAGTTATGGACCAATCATTCAATAATGAGATGAAGCTCAGCCAGTAACATCTCTGTGAGGGCTGTTAGAAAGTGTCTGCCTCTTACGGGTGGCTTTAGAAGCAACAGTATCTGTACATCCCATTTTAGTGGAACGTATTGAAATAGGAGAAATGTCAGTTACGAATGTTCCATTTGGCGTTGTGGACAAGGCCGACTTATAATTTGGGATAGGGCCAATCAACATAATTAAAATCGATGGTATTATCGGCATGCCTTGATATGCAAGTTACTCCTCAAGTTTGATTTAAAAAGTCAACTATTGACGCTGGCTCTATCTCAGTCACGGCAAAATCGCCGAAGAAATTTGGTTTGGTTTAATCACTCGATAGCTGCCACACAATTAGTCGATGGGCAGGCTATTTTATTCGATATTGACTCTGGCCTTAACCGAGAGCTTACATTGAATATTGACCTCCTTGAACGGATCGGTGCGGAAGTAACCTCGAAGGGCTCAACCTGGGTTGCCGGCGCAAGGGGGTATTGAGGTGATTGAAAATGCTTCGCTTACCCCTTTGTTGTTTAAATTATCATCCTTTCAGTTTGAATATGAGAATATAACAGCGCAGGAAATGCAAATTGAAATATGGACGTTTCCTTTAGGTGGGCAGATTAATTGCGAACTTGGGCAGCCGATTTTATTGAGTTTGATTTACTGAACGGAAGTTACGCGCTACACTGAAGGTAACAAGAAGCCGCTTTCGTTCGGCAATACCCTTAGCCCAAATTTGCATTGGCGAAATAGAGGAGAGGACCAGATGTTACGTATTTTCAGTCCACTCATTGTACTCTTAATTGCTGCGTGTGGCTCAATCGATAAAAATAATACTACGTTCCCAAAACAGCATGCCGTCCCAGAAAGCTGGGATGCCGCACTTGGCGTTGATATCACTGCACAATGGGATAAGGCTCAGCACAGGGAATTTGATTTTTGGATTGGCGAGTGGAAAGCAAATTGGCGGCCCCGCATTGAGGGGGAGTTTTCTCATGCTAAGGAGGGAAGCTGGAACCGGCATAGCGTCTTCCCAATATTAGATGGAAAAGCAATTGTTGAACTAGTTGAGACTCTTGGCGCGGAGAATGGTGAGCCATCAGTCCGAGGTTTTTCTATTCGGTATTATGATGAGAGCCGCAGCCGGTGGGTGATGGTTCAAAATTGGCCCAATCCAGGCTTCGATGGAATTGCATTTACCGATCAACTGATGGGCGACAAACACCATGGTCGTTTTAGGATGTATTCAGCAGCAACTCGCCCAAACCCGGACGGCTCCCGCAGTCATAGACGGTATATTTTCTCCGACATCACACAAGATCGATTTCGTTGGGATGGCTCCAACACGGGAGACCGTGGAGAAACATGGACTACCTGGCAAGTCGCCGATTTCTATCGCATTGGTGACCAACCTATATTGCCGGCTGCAGGAAAGGCATTGCCTGGCGTATATAAAGAGAATTTA
>BQJH01000055.1 GCA_021604605.1 Hyphococcus sp. | reverse complement strand
CGTCACATTTGATACAGGCGGTATTTCCTTGAAGCCTGGCCCCGGCATGGAAGACATGAAATGGGACATGGGCGGCGCCGGCGCTGTCACTGGCGCCATGGCGGCGATTGCAGGTCGCAAAGCGAAAGCCAATGTGATCGGGATTATCGGCCTTGTTGAAAACATGCCGGACGGTAAAGCCCAGCGCCCGGGCGATGTTGTTAAGTCCATGTCCGGTCAGACGATTGAAATCTTGAACACGGACGCAGAAGGCCGCCTCGTTCTGGCCGACGCCTTGTGGTGGGCGCAGGAAACTTACAAGCCTTCGACTGTGATCGATCTTGCGACGCTAACCGGCGCCATCATTGTTTCGCTTGCCCATGAATTCGGCGGCATGTTCACCAAGGACGACAAACTTGCCAAGGCGCTTGAAGCGGCGGGTGAGGCAACAGGTGACAAACTCTGGCGCATGCCGCTTACCAAAACTCATTACGATATGATCAAGTCCGACATTGCCGATATGCAAAACATTGGGGGCAAAGGCGCCGGATCATCAACAGCGGCGGCGTTCCTCGGCCGTTTTATCAAAGATGATGTTTCATGGGCGCATCTTGATATCGCCGGGATGGCGTGGACAACGAAAGACAACCCTACCACGCCAAAAGGCGGGTCTGGTTATGGCGTGCGTTTGCTCGACGAATATATTCGCGCGAATTTCGAGGGCTAAATTATAATAATGTTTGCGAGACTTAAATTATTAATGGCTGTTGTTTTTGCGCTTACTGCGTGTGACACGAAAACAAATCCTGATGAATATAAGATTCCGAATGATAATGAAGAAGCTTTAGTTTCTTCTGATAAATACAAGATTTTATCCGATGATAGCTTGGGAAACATCAAACGTAGTGTCGATGTTTTGTTAAAAGAAAGAATTACCGAAAACGAATTAAAAGCAATAGCACAAAAAATTCATGGTGACTGCACAACATATGAAAGAACTTTTATCGTCTATTATTTACCAGGTATGAAAATAGGCGCAGGTGCTTGGGCAACGACGCACTTTGACCCTAATTTAAAAGTTCAGATATTTGGGTTCCTGCCTGACGAAGTTGAGGCAGTAGCCATGGATAGCTTAGAATCAACAAGTGTTATTGGTGTGTGGCTTGATGAAAGCGTAGGTGCCGCAAAATACATACTATTTTTACGCGATGAAAAATACTTCATCGATAGAGAATTCAAAGATGGTAGTCGAAAAAAATTTGAAGTGACGCCAGCTGATATCAGTGAAGATAAGTCAAAATTTCTTGTGCCTAACAGTAATTACAATGAATACTATCAAATATTGCCCAATGGAAACATGGGAATATTTGACGACGATGGATTGATAGTAGTGTTGATTAGGCAATGATAGGAAGTAATATTTAGTGGGTACTATTTATTTTATTCGGCGCTGATCCAGATAGTCTCTAAGCTGGGTCAGCGCCGGAATGATCTTCTGCCAATCAATGGCCGGACAATCCTGTTGCAGCTTTTCAAAATACGGATTGAGTGAGCGGATCGTTTGTGACCGAACAGATTTCCCTGCGCGGGTCACGCGAATGCGTTTGATGCGCTGATCGTTCGGATCGGGAACGGTTTCAACATACCCGCTTTCGAGCATTCGCTTTATCGTTGACGACATGGTGGGCTGGGTGACCTGAAAAGCGTTTGCCAGTTCGGTAATCGTTTCCATAACATCAAGACGGACCAGATGGTTGAGCACGCCAAATTGCGCGACGCTCAAACCTTTGGGCAAGATGCTTTCAAACTCATTTTTTGCCAGATGCGCAATGATGTCGATCTCGGTTAAAAGTTTGAAAATGGCGGGATCACCCGGCAGGCTTGGCTGAGTGATGGCCGAAGGTTTTTCCTGCACCGTCTTTTTATTTATTTTGCTCATGCGCTGAGAATGCGCGTTTCCAATGGCCAGCGGGGAGAGGGTGCGGGGGCCTTTGCATAGCCAAACCGGAAGAGGCCTTGAACGCGTGCGGGCTGACGAATGTCTGCAAAATCGTGAAAATCTTCATACAGTTCTGTCATTTCAGGAAATTCCTGCAGCACCTGACTAAGCGGATGCATGGCGAGACCGGCTTGTGTCGCAGCGAGGTGCAAGCGAAGCCATCCGGCGCCAACGTTCAATTGATCTATTCGCGTATTGCCGTCAGTACTGAGCCAACCAAACGCCATCGCGCTGTCTATCAGGCCATTGTAAAAATCGAGCCCGCCTTTAAAAGCGATTGAATTTGGGTCTTCCATTTTCTCTTGTGTCATCACACCAGCAAGCCGGGTTGCTTCCATGAAAGGGCCGCTGAGTGAAATCCCGTCTGGGTTCTCGTTGATTTGCTTCTCGCCGAAGCGCATCAGATTCGTACTTTCGTGATGCGTATGCGGGGTTGTCGCTTCAATCGTCCAGCCTTGTTTGCAAATCTCTTTTATGCTGGTGATATTTTCTACGTCATTCACCCACTCAAAATATCCATCTGTCTCACGCAACACTGTATCAAGTTGCTTTAGCGTATCGGCGTTTACAGGTCTGTCTTGTTGAAAAGGGATGCGCGCTGTACGCCGATGCGGAATTGCTTCAAATAAGGGGTCAGCTTCGACGCTTTCATCTGCAATAAATCGAACATGCGCCACAGGCCTTTCATCAAGAGTGGGGTGCGGCTCACCTTCAGGGAAGGGAGTGGTTTCCAGTCTCAGACTTTGTTGCGCAGCGGCCTGTCTTAAAGCCTCAAGAAACGCGCCCAGACCAATAACAATCTGCCGGTTTGGCGGATCAGTTTCCGGCAGCAGGCGGTCAAGATCAGCATAGAGCGTCAATGCGCCAGGCTCGCCAAGATCGACTAACCAAGGTTGGCGATTATGAGGGTTCGGCGCGAGGATAGCGTAGGCGAGAGCGTTGAGGCGTGGATCGCCTAAGTCTTGTCCAAGTGTTTTCCATGGGCGTTGCGCAGCGCTTAAATCAGAATGCAGGGCGCGCCCGGCTATAATACCGCAGCCTACAAGGGCTATGCTGGCGCCGCCCACCGTTAAAATATGGCGTCTGTTGATCACAGGTCAGCTCCCAATTATTATAAACATAGATATCTATGTAATTTAAGTCAAGACAGGCTCAATCGTGACTTTCAAAGCGCAGGTAGCGCGAATATGTTGCCTGATATGAGTGAAGTCCTCTTCTACCATCTTGAGCGCGCTACTCTTGAGCATGTCTTGCCAGGCCTGTTGGAAAAAACCCTTGAGCGGGGTTGGAAGGCTGTCGTGCAGGGCGGGTCCCGCGAGAAGCTGGAAGCGCTCGACAATCATTTATGGACTTATCGGGATGAAGCTTTTTTGCCTCACGGCCTGATGGTGGTGAATGACGAAGACAAAAATTCACGCCAGCCGGTTTTGTTGTCGGATCAGGAAACAAGGTCGAATGAACCACAGATTTTATTCCTCGTTGATGGTGCGCAAACCGATGCGTCTTCAATTGATACGCTTGCCCGCTGTGTGATGATCTTTGACGGGCGTGATGAAACTGCGGTGGGGGATGCGCGAGGGTTTTGGAAATCCGCTAAAGCGGCCGGGCATGATGTAACCTACTGGAAGCAGTCATCTGCTGGACGATGGGAGAAGCAAGGGAATTAATGGCAGTTTTCTATTGGTTTCATTTATTACTGTCTTTGAAAGCCTCAATCTTACGCCTTGGTGCGGGTGGCGCCGCACAGGCGGTCACACCCGAGAAGCCGATTATCCTTTATGAGTTTGAAGGCTGCCCGTTTTGTAGAATAGCAAGAGAAGCGGTTTCGCAGTCAGGCGTTTCTGTTTTGGTGCGCCCATGCCCGAAAGGCGGAAAAAGATTTCGCCCCCATGTCAAAAAACTTGGCGGCAAAGCGCAGTTTCCGTTTTTGGTTGATGAGAATGCTGATCTGTCGATGTATGAAAGCAGAGATATCTCTACCTATCTTCACAAGAACTATGGCGGCAATAGATCATGGCAGCGTTTCCTTGGGCCAATAGATCAAATCTTATCGCAGCTTGCTGTCTTAATACGATTGTTGGCCGGGACTTTTGTGAAAAAATCAGTTGCACCAGAAACGCCGTTAGAATTTATCGGCGCCGAACGTGATCCCCGCGCCCGGCTGGTCAAAGAAATTTTGTGTGAGATGGAGCTGGAATATCACTGGCATCCAAAAGGGGGCGACGGCGAAAGCAAACCTGCGCTCAATGATCCCAACACAAAAGAAACTATCACAGGTGCGCAGGCCATTCGAGACTATCTCAGGAAAACATATCGGTCATGAACGAAACGGATCGCGCACGCTTTAAAAAGCTGCTTGAAATGCGACGCGAAGAATTGAGCGCTTTATCTAGCGGGTCGGCTGATGCGCGAAAGCCAGTAGAGCTGGATCAGCAATCAGTTGGTAGACTGTCGCGGCAGGATGCGCTTCAACAACAAGCAATGGCCAAGGCCCAGGAAACAAGGCGCATTGCCGAGGCACATAAAATTGAAGCGGCGCTCACCCGGATTAAAGAAGGTGAGTTTGGCTATTGCGCTGATTGTGGAGAGGCTATTGCTGCGAAGCGGTTGGAAATCAATTTAACAACAGAACTTTGTATTCAATGTGCCGGAGGTGCTCAGCAGTGAACAGGAAAACTATATTTCACCTCTCATTACCGGTCAGTGATATGGACCGCTCACGTAAATTTTACGAAGAAATACTGGGCGCAAAAGTTGGCCGGGTAAAAGGTCGTTGGCTCGATGTCTGGCTTTATGATGTGCAGATCACTTTGCAGGATAGGCGTGGCGAGGAGATTAACGCCCATGAGAAATTCCACTTTGGCGCCACGCTGGAGTGGGAGGGCTGGGAGCACATGCGCGACCATCTGCAATCTCTCGGCGCTGAGTTTGATGGAGAGCCGGCAATTAGCGAAGCGTTAGGGCAGGCGAAGCTCTATCTAAAAGATCCGGACGGGTATGTTGTTGAGTTAAAGGCCTATCGCGATAGAACAGAAAGTTTGGCGCCGCCTGATTAAGTTATTACTGCGCTGTGCCTATCCGAATACGCAGCCTTGCTTTGGCGACCGGGCGATCTGGATCATCCTGCCAGCCCGTCGCTTCAACAAAGGCGATCCGCCGTCCCAGCCGGGTGATCGTAGCGCTGGCTTTCATGTCAGCAGCTTTTGAAGACGCCAGATAATCAATATCCACATTGACGGTTTTGATGGCGGCGCCATTATCCAACCGCTCGGTCAATTCACATTGCGCCGCAAACTCCAGAAAGGCGCCAATCACCCCGCCATGTAAAGCGCGGATGAGAGGGTTGCCGATATGGCTTTCGTCAAAAGCGAGGCCGTAAACGGCGCCAGTATCTGTCGTTTCTACTGAAAAACCGAACCAGTCCGAGATCGGCGAGGCGACGATATAGTTTTCTGTATGTGCGCTCATAGCCGTGAGCCTTTTGCAATGCCGCGCGTCCCAACCATGAAAGCGCCGGATCCCATGGCGATCAAGTCATTACCTTTTTGGGTTTTCACATCGCCGTTCACATAGGCGACTTCATCATTCACGCTGATACATTCCGCATTACATAAAACGCGTTCGCCGGGTTCAAGCTGCCCGATATAGTCTGTACGTAAATTGATCGTTGCGATCGGTTTTAACTCTTCCAGCGCAGTAAAAACACAAAGCCCGAAGATTGAATCTATGATGGTGGTGATGAACCCGCCATGGATGGCGCCATCGGCGTCAGCATATTTTCCAGGGACATCAACTGCGAAAGTCGCTTTTCCTTTGCCGATCAGGATTGGCTCAATGTTTAAGGAACGAAAGAGCGAATGCTCATGAGCCAGCCACTCACGCGCCTGCAGAAGCATGGCGCCAATGGCCGGGTTTATTTTTTCTGGCGTGGAATCATTAGACATGATGCGACTGTAGGCGATAATATAATGCAGCGAAATCGCTTCGAGCAGTTGGGGCTCTATTTGCCTTCGCGCAGGCGCTCTTCTTCATATTGAATGCCCCAGCCGATGATCAGCCGCCATAACGCTTCAGCGAGTTCCGGAGGCATGTCTTTTTCGACAGCGCGGGCTTTGACCTTATCGATGACATCCTTGTTGCGCCAGGGCACAGAAGCTTCTTCCGGGGAGCGTTTAAAAAACCAGGCGCGATCAACATAGGTCCAGCGTTCGGCGAGAAGATCGACAAGCGCCTGGTCCACACGGTCAATCTCCGCGCGGACCTCGTTCATGTCTGCGCAATCTGCTGCTTTCTTCATGTCTTCGCCTCTTAATGCGTCGTTGGATTATTCACACTTTAGTCCAGAATGCAGAATTTCTGATGAAAGCACAAACCGGAGAATAATCAGTCGATGCTGTCGGCTTGCGCTGTCTCGTATTTTTCCAGCGCTGCCAGCCACTGTTCTTCAGCTTCTTCGATAGCATTAGTTAGGGCGGCGCGCTCTTTTTGGAGTTTTGTGGCGCGCGCCAAATCTTTTTCATAAAGCCCCGGTTCGGCTAGCGCCGCATCAAGACGAAGAAGGGTGGTGTTCAGTTTTTCAAGCTGGCGCTCTGCTGTTTGTGCAGATTTTTTTAACGGTGCGATGGCTTCGCGTGCCTCAGCGGCGGATTTGCGGCTGTCGAGTTTCGGGTTCGCGGTGGTCTTGTCGGTTTTGGTAGATGGGGTCTTGTTCGAGGCGAGAACCAGGTTGCGATAATCCGTGAGGTCGCCTTCATAAGGTTCAGCTTTTCCCTGATTCACCAGCCAAAGACGATCCGCGATTGAGGCGGCAAGGTGCCCATCATGAGTAATCAACAAAACCGCGCCTTCAAAATCATTGAGCGCTTCAATTAAGGCTTCGCGCGACTGGATGTCGAGATGGTTTGTCGGCTCATCAAGGATGAGAAGGTGAGCCCCATGATATGTAATCAGGCCAAGCAGCAGACGGGCTTTCTCGCCGCCTGATAATTTTTCTACGACGGTGTCGGCTTTTTGTGGTCCGAAGCCGAGGCGCGCCGCCGCCGACCTTGTTTCGGCTTCTGTCGCATCGGGAAGCAGCGCCCGGACATGATCATAGGCAGATTGTTTTGGTTTTAACTCGTCCACCTGATGTTGAGCGAAGTAGGCGATCTGCAATTTTTTGTGCTTATAGACATTGCCGCTTAACGCCTTAATGCGCCCGGATATGGCTTTCACCAGAGTGGACTTTCCCTCGCCATTGGGACCGAGGATTGAGATACGATCATCCTGATCGAGGCGTAGATTAACTTTTTTGAGAACCGGATTGCCTTCTTCATACCCAAGGTCAGCCTCAACAACGCGAACAATGGGCGGCGCCATCGGTTTCGGGTTTGGAAAATGAAAAGGCTGGGTTCTTTGCGAGATAGGTTCTGCAACGGTTTGTAATTTCTCCAAAGCTTTCAACCGGCTTTGTGCCTGCTTTGCTTTTGAGGCTTTGTAACGGAAGCGATCCACAAAGGACTGCATATGACGGCGGCGCGCTTCCTGCCGGGCCGCAAAAGATGCTGCTTGCGCCCGCGCTTCTGCGCGCTTTCGCTCATAGGTGTCGTAGTTCGTTGGGTGAACGCTGAGCTTGTTATTTTCCAGCGCCATAATGTGCGTAACGGCGTTGTTTAATAGATCGCGATCATGACTGACGATCAATGCGGTGTAAGGGTAGCGTTTTAAATAGCTCTCCAGCCAGACCGCGCCTTCAAGGTCGAGATAGTTTGTCGGCTCATCAAGGAGGAGGAGGTCAGGGGCTGCGAAGAGGACTCCAGCTAACGCGACCCGCATCCGCCACCCGCCGGAAAACTCCGCGCAGGCGCGTTGTTGTTCTTCCGCTGAAAAGCCAAGACCGGAAAGAATAGACCCAGCCCTCGCTTCAGCAGAGTGGGCGCCTATGTCAGCAAGCCTCGTCTGGATCTCGGCAATGCGGTGTGGATGGCTCGCCGTTTCAGCTTCCGCTAACAGACTGGTGCGTTCACGATCCTGTTCCAGCACCGTATCAATCAGACTGGTTTCGCTGGCTGGGGCTTCCTGATCGACGCCGCCAATGCGCGCGCCTTTTCGCAGGGAAATCTCGTCGCTGCCTGCATATGTCTCGCCTTTGATCATTTTCAGGAGTGTCGACTTGCCCGATCCGTTCGGTCCGACAAAGCCGACCTTCCACCCATCAGAGATCGCTGCCGTCGCCTGATCAAAGAGCAGGCGATTTTCAATGCGATAGGTGAGGTCATTAATATGCAGCATGATGGTTTTGCGTTCTACGCAAAGGCGCTCATCGCTGGAAGCCGGAAAGTGAAAATTTCCGCTTTATTCGTCTTTGCTGTTGGAGGCGTTGCCAGCATTATACCAGACACCGTCAATTTTGCGCGTGAGCATGACCCAGGCCCATTGATCACTGAATGGCTCGCCGCTTTTCACTTCGGCGCCTTCAGCGCGTACATTGACGCCCGCCCAGCCGATATCGCCGCCAGATGACACCTCGATTTCCGGTTCGGCAAGATCGGTGTAGTGGCTATAGACTACCCGGTTAAAAACGCTGTTGAACCGGGATCGTGTTTCCTGATCCGAAGAATGAAAAAGATCACCGCGACTTGCGACTAAGGTTTCCGGGGCCGTTAAGGACGCCATCAAGTCTGCATCGCCCATGCAATGAGCGGCCAGAAGTTTGCGGTGCAGGCGGTAAATCTGAACCGCATCGATATCTGGCGCCGCGACTTCGTTCATGAACCAGAGCGGTGTTCGCTCCGTGATTTCCACTTTGGAATATTTGTAATCATAAACATCGCTTTGATCGTCGATACGAATGTGAAACGGAAGATCTCTGTTTTCCATTTTGCGCCAGTCGAAAAACATAACTTCTATGGCGGGCGTGTTGGGGAATTTGAATATGTACCCTTGCGGTTCTTCCCAGTTATCTCCGACCAAAGACACTTTGCCGCCAAACGGTAACTTGCCAATAAAACCAGAATGACTGTTGCCCTGAAATGCAATGTCAGGGGTTGCTGTTATCTCAGTCGCAATCTTGCCAAAGTGCAAAATGAAAGCATGGAACTGATGGCCAAGCGCAAAGGAACGCATGAATTCATCGGCGATATGATCGCCGTCTTGATCACGCGACCAAGCTAATGGCCCTTCTACACTGATCATTGAGGTTTCATCATCAATGAAGTTTATCATTGCGTTATTGCGCGTGTGGAAAGCCGTTTCAGTCCTGTACTGATTGCCGTTTGAAACACTGACAGTCGCTTCAGTATGAATAGCGCCAGTCGTGCAGGCGTCAGAGGCTGCCGCATGTTGTGTTGTTGAAAATAACATCGCCAGACAAGCGGACGCACTCAGGAATGTTGATTTTAAATGCGATCGTTTAGAGGGATAATATAACATGCATGAAAGTTAGCGGCGCAGATTGGATTGGGGAAGCGTAAAATACTGCTGATTTAGATTTATTATTGATGCGTTCTCGCTGCAATTGCGAAGGCTTCATGAAAGTTTTGCGACAATTGCCAATCGGCTGCTGTCTCGTTCTTGTTTTTTAGCAACTAAGCCCCAACTGACTCTCCAAATAAGGGAGGGTGAATGATATCGATTAATCTCACACGCATACTAACCTGGCCGTTCAGGCTGATTGCAAAAATCTTTCGCGGTGGTTCCAAAGGAAGCGCCTTGCGAACAACCGCAAAATCTGGCGGCTCTGTTGTGGCGAAATCAGCTGGTCATGATGTTCTCACAGAAGAATATCGAGAAGAACCGCCGAGCGGCATTGAAGCGGCGATGTTCAAACAGCTTCCCCGGCCGCGCCTCACTGAAAAATCAGCATCTGACATGACCCTCGACCAGGCCCAGCACTATGCGGAGCAGGCGAGCCGATTTTATCACTTCAGATTTCCGCTCTTTCCCCGCGGTGACTTTTTCTATGAAGAAATTGAAGAAGAATATTTAAATTCTGCTCTCGGGTATGAGGCCTGCAGTATCGACCGCCGGTTCGTTGATGTGGCGACGTTGTTTCGCCGCACTCTCAACGCTAACACCAGACGGTTGCTTTTATATTGGGCGCCGATGATTGGCGTGATTGTTTTCACAGCAGCATATTTTCTGTCATCGCGTGCACCCATCTTAGGGATTGAAAATGCGCAGACACAAGCCGCTATTACTTTTGGTGGGGCCGCACTTATTGCCTCGTTTTTGGCTTTTCTTATTTACAGCTGGCCTTATAAAGTTGTGCAGCAACGCAATTTGATGAACCTTGATAATTACGTCACTTCAAAGTTTGCCCGCATCAATAACAATTTTCAGGTTGCTAAAAGACGCGCTTTAAATGTTGAGCGCGACAAACGTATGTCCGAGCGAGACGAATTGAGGGATGAGGCGGGCGCATGGACTTTATCTTATCACTGGTTCGCGACAAGGCTGTTTCTTTGTGAGACCATGTTGCGCAACAAGTTCTATCAGGTTCGCCGCAACACCACCCTCTACTGGGTCGCCGGGCTTGTTGGCGTCTTGTTCGCCTTAGCGGGCGCAGAGGTTGCGCTTTATCTTTCCGGCGCCGCTTCGTTTACATTGATTGGCCTGGCTGCAGGTGGTGCGATATATGTGTTTCTCTCATGGCTGATTATGGCGCGGGCAACCGGCATGATGTTCGGCGTTCTTGAAGCGAATGAATGGAGCCGTTTTCATATCCTAAATCTTGATGCGACGATCCGCGACCATGTGGGGGAGGATAAATTGCAGATTGTTACCTTCCGGGATCGCAACCGGTTTGAATAAGGCGCGTAAGGCACAAGCGCCGGAAGGGCGGCTATGAGGGTTTCTATCTAACAGGCCTTGCGGCGCTGTTTCGAACCCCTTATCTGCCGCGCCTCACAAACTTTCAATGATGTTGTTAAAGCTCCCTGTTGGCGCCCGCTGCGGATGCGGTTAAGACGGCTGTGGAGCGAAGGATAGAGTGTTATGAATGCTAGCGAAATCACCCGGTTAACAGCCTATTTGCAAACGAAATTTAACGTGCCTGCTCTGTCGATCCGCGCGCGCCCGAATAAGGATGATTCAGCAGAAGTTTATCTTGGCGATGAATTTATCGGCGTCATCTTCCGCGATGATGAGGAGGGCGATGTGTCTTATGATTTCAACATGGCGATTCTGGAAATCGACCTTCCAGAACGCACAGATGGGTGAGTAAGCGGTCTTGGCTGATGCGCCCGCTGGTTTGATCGGAAATTTTGCCGCCAATAGACCCATTCTGGCGGTATCGGCGCTCGTTGCGGGGTTGATGGCGCTGAGTGCGATTGGCTTGCGCAATACTGGCCCTGACGGCTTCCGGCTGCTTTTATATTATATTTTCAACGCATTTTATGTTGTTGCCGCCCCTTTGGCGTTAGTTGCGATACAGCCGAAGCGCATTTTTCCTCGCATTCTTTTCTTTATGCTGATTGGACTTGCTGGCGCCGGGTTAATGGCCGCAGCTCTGAATATGGTGGCGATGCCGGTGCCTTTCGCGCCGCCGCCTTTTGAAACAACCCTTGCAGCATTTTTATTCCTGTTTTTTTTGGCGGCGATGTCGCCGCTAGCGTTGAATGTTGCCCGGCTGAGCATCGCAGCATCAGTGGCCGCAATCTTTGGAGTTATCGGCGCCGCAGGATATCACGCAGCAGAAGGGCTTTGGGGAACGAGCCAGAGCGCCATGGCGGCGGCGTTGGCGCTTGCTCTCGGTGTCGGGGCCGGAACCGGCATTGGCGCCGATTTTGCCAAAAATTTTACTGAAGGCGCCTCTCAAAGGCGTGCGAGCGCCACAGCCGGTCATAGCGCCATCGCGCTCAGTGCTTACTTTTTGCTGTGTGTGTTTTCATTTTTTGCCGTCCAAACCTTCAGCGTAAATTTTGGCGCCATTGAATGGCGCTTCCTGTGGGCGGGCGTGTCGATGGCGGCGGCTTCAGTCACGGCGGTATTGTTTATTGTGGTTGGCGCCTTGTCGTTGGCCCCTGCCGGAGAACAGATTGCGGTGGATGAAAATCACCGGCGCCAATGGTTTGCCATGAGCTGGAGGCCGATCCGTGCGATTTTACCGCCAACAAGCGCCGGCGCGGGCGCCGCCATTGCGGGCGTCGTGGCGATTGTGGCGCTTTTTGAGGCTGGTCTTTCAACGCCGATAAGTTTGGCGGTTTTGTTTTTATTGATTGGCGTCAGCGCGGCGATCGCTTTTGTTTCGCTTACGGCGAGCATCTTGATAGTTTCTGTCCTGGGTGTCAGTGCGGTTTTTACAGGCTACGTATTTGCGATTTTCTCAATCGAGTTACCGGCGCTGCCGGAGCGTCTTGCGGCGCTGACCTTATGTGCGGCGGCGCTGGGAGCTTTGACCGTGAGCTGGCGCGATGCCCGCGATGTCTGGCGCAATGCGCGCGATATAGCCGAGAACGCGATGAATGATGGCGCACGACGCTTTTTGTTTTTGCTTGGCGCCGGCGGCGCCTCTCTTTTTGTCTCTGCAAAAAGTTTCGATTGGGCGGGCGGTATAGGATCGCTAACGTATTTTATTATGCTCGGGTTTTTCTCATTGCTGTTGGCGCCAATCATGATTACGGCCATGTCTGCGCGCACCAGACGGTATTGATGTAGAACTGTTCACTCGAAATGTCCGCCTAGTCATCACTGGCTTACGTTATGGGCTTATGAGTATTGGTATCATTTTGAGCAGCAAGTTGGGGATCTAGTAGAACAGTATCAGTTGTTATCTCGTCTTTATCAATGGCTTCAGAATAGAGCGCCAGAATATTAACCAACACATCCCAAGTAACTTTTTCATTATGCCTTCCACCCATATCTATCAGTTTTCCGTAATTGTGGATGGCCATGCTGCTGGCTAAACCGCCTAAAGTTACATCGCGTTGAAAAAATTTACCCGGATCAATCCTTGCCAGTACGATTGAAAGCAATAAACAAAAAATGAGAATAGACCACACTACCCAATGACTAAACTGCGCAAGAGCAGAAATTGGGGCAGCCACAATAAATATGAGAATCAATACGCCACTTGCAT